>CAYMQD010000302.1:0-3197 GCA_964392475.1 uncultured Alphaproteobacteria bacterium | reverse complement strand
ACATTCTGATACGTTTTCAAGTTTTGGAGCTATTGCAATTCAGGGAACTGTTAAGACTGAAGAATCTCCGAAAACTGATTTAACTAATTGACTGGTTTGAAGCATGCCTAAAAAAAGTCAATACTATATTTGGCGATCTCGTATATGGGAAATTTTAGAAATAGGCAAGCCAGGAGATAAATTAAGTAATTTTGCAGATATATTCCTTATTATATTAATTTTGTCTAACATAATTGCTTTAGTTTTAGAAACAGTAGACAGTATCTATGAAGCGCACAAATATAAATTCATTATATTTGAAATTATATCAACATTTATATTTCTTATAGAATACTTATGTAGAGTATGGGTATGTGTAGAATCAAAAGATTATACAGGTGGACCTATTTTAGCTCGCTTAAAATTTGCTATTACTTGGCCAGCTATTATTGATTTGCTTGCAGTTACTTCAGGTTTATTACCAATGCTATATGGCGATATAGATTTACGTTTCTTAAGAGCGTTTAGAATGCTTAGAATACTAAAGTTTAGCAGATACTTCAGAGTAATGGGTGTCCTTTTAGATGTTTTAAGAGAAGAAAAGCAATCCCTCTTAGCTGCTATGTTTCTTCTTTCAATTGCAATGTTAATATCTTCTACAGGTATATATGTGTTTGAGAAAGATGCTCAACCCGATAAATTTGGCTCAATACCTGAAGCAATGTGGTGGGCGGTTGCAACTCTCACAACCGTCGGATATGGAGATGTAACTCCAATTACTGCTTTAGGAAAAGTGTTTGGATCAATAATTACAGTTGTAGGAATTGGTGTGGTAGCTTTACCTTCAGGAATTTTAGCATCTGGCTTTTCAGACCATCTAAGAAGAAGACAAAAAACTTATCAAGAAGAACTATCGAAAGCTTTAGAAGATAAAATCATAACAAATGATGAAAGAGATAAGTTAAAAGAACTTGCAGAAAACATGAGTTTATCTCCCGAGCAAATAGCTTTAATAGAAAATGCTCTTACAGAAGATAAAGAAAAAAAATAAAATTATTAAATATCTTCCTGTCCTGGTCTGTCCATTACAACATCTCTATGGACGTTTACATTACTTATAAATCCTATTGCTAGAAGAAAAGTTAACATAGCTGTGCCACCATAAGATATTAAAGGAAGTGGAACGCCAACTACAGGCATTAAACCCATGACCATTGCAATATTAGAAAAAACATATAAAAATATAACTACAGTAAGCCCACCAGATAATAATGTTCCAAAGTGATTTTTCGACTTTAGAGAGATTATAATACCTAATATAATCACTAACATAAATAGTATCATGACTAATCCACTACCGAATAGACCAAACTCTTCAGCAATAATAGAAAAAACAAAATCTGTATGCATTTCTGGTATAAAATCTAATTGGCTTTGGCTTCCTTGTAAAAAACCTCTACCACTAATTCCTCCCGATCCCAATGCAATCTTTGATTGTATAATATGGTATCCAGCACCAAGAGGATCTTTTTCTGGATTCAAAAAAGTCAGAACTCTATCTTGCTGATAGTCTCTTAAAAAAGACCAAATTACTGGGGCAATAGAAATGGCGACTATCATGGCACTAATAAAAAAGAACCAACTAACACCTGCAATAAACATAAGAGCGGCACCTCCTATTAACAGTAATATTGCTGTTCCAAGATCTGGTTGGCGTAATACAAGTATTATTGGTAAAATTATGAGTAAAATAGGAATTAAATAGTAACTTAAAGTATTTTTGTTATGCACAGTTACACCATGGTAAAACCTTGCAAGAGCAAATGCTAAACCAATTTTCATAAATTCTGATGGTTGTAAATTTACAAATCCCAAATCTATCCACCTTCTTGCACCCATTCCAAAAACTCCTAGAATTTCAACTGATACAAGTGAAATTAATGCGGCAATATATATTAAATATGAAAGCTTAAGCCAAAACCTTATATCTACTAATGCTATTAAAATTATTCCAAATATAGCTAAAGAAAATCTTATTAATTGCTTTTCTGCCCATGGGTCCCAATTTCCACCTGCTGCAGAATATAATACTAATGTACCAATAGCAGATAAAATGCATACAATAGTTATTAAACCCCAACTTATTTCATAAAATTTTTCAAAAATACTTCTTCTTAACGCAATCCTACTCTTATTAATTTCCATTACAAAAAACTTCCATTAGAAAAGTCTTCTGACGAATCTATAATAAACCTTCTAGTAGCAAGTAAAATATCTCTTGCAATCGGTGCAGCAGTCTTAGATCCACTACCACCATGCTCTATCACTACAGATACAGCAAATCTTGGAGTATCAAAAGGAGCATAACCCAGAAAAAGGGCGTGATCTCTTTGCTTCCAAGGTAATTCTTCATTCTTTATTATTCCTTTTTCACGTTCTTGCTTAGATATTCTTCTTACTTGAGATGTGGCAGTCTTTCCAGCCATTATATAAGAAGTATCTAAAATTCGAGACTTATAAGCAGTTCCATTCACCCTATTTACTGCTGTAAACATACCTTTCTTAACTAAATCAAGTGATTTTGAAGAAATATTCAAAGGTGAAAAATTATCTTTGGGATATTCTACTCCATCTATGCTCTTTACAATACTTGGAATAACCTTCAATCCTTCTGGATTTACTATTCGAGTTAGCATAACTGCCAATTGCATTGGGGTTGCAAGAACATACCCTTGTCCAATAGCAGTGTTTATTGTTTCACTCTTTGTCCAAGCTCTATCATAAATTGCTCTTTTCCAATTCCTATCTGGAATTAAACCATCTATTTCTCCTGGAATTCCAGTTTCTAAAGATTCTCCAAGTCCTAATAATTTTGCCATAGCCGCAATATTTTCAATACCAACACTTAGAGCTAAATTATAAAAATAAACGTCACAAGATTGAGCTAATGCATTTTCAATATTCATCCATCCGTGACCTCCTTTTCTCCAGCAATGAAAAATTTTATCTCCATATTCTAAACCTCCATTACAAAAGGTTTTCTCATTAATATCATTCAATCCCATTTCTGATGCAGCTAAAGCGACAACTAATTTAAAAGTTGAACCTGGAGGATATCTACCTGCAATTGCCTTATTAATAAGCGGTGCATTAGAATTAGATACAAGCTGCATCCAGTCATCTTCTGTCATTCCCCTATTAAATGCATTCGGGTCAAA
>CAYMQD010000301.1:0-5442 GCA_964392475.1 uncultured Alphaproteobacteria bacterium | reverse complement strand
CCACCCTCCCAGGAAATTATTAACATCCACAGTTAATATAAATTCAAACTATTACGTTAGTTCAATTATGTACTCGAAATATAACTTAAGAAACATACATAACTATACATAAAAAAAAAGTAACTCACAAATAATTTGATGAATTATTCTTTTATTTAACTAATTTTTCTTATGATTTTTAAAAATTATATTAAACTCAGAAAATTATACTACTTAAGAATAATTATTTATTTTTTTTTTCTAAATTCTTTTGGGTTTCCCATCGCATATAAGCTATAACCTTTAATGCACCCTCTTCGTCTATCTTTCCTGCAAACCCCCTCATAGGTGAACCTGCTATGCCTTCTAATATAACTTTCATCAAGCCTGAATTGCTTCCATCAGAACGTCTATATTTTCCGCTTATAAGGGACGGTGCTCTAGAACCTTTACCTTTTACTCCATGACACCAATTTGCTGAACAGCCCTTTAGGGTAAATATCTTTTTCCCATCTTTTATAGCTTTTTCATCACCTTCATAAGGGTTTTCCAATTCACTAACAGCTATGGGTACAAATAAATAGTTAGAACTTTTATCTTTATTAAACCAAGGATGCACTATTTCTTTAGAAAACTCAAAAAATTGAGCAATAGTAGGCAAAGTAAGCATAAACATTCCTAAAATGGCCCAAACCATGATATTAATATTAGGTTCACTATTTCTAGTTTGCTGAAACATAATCCTTAATTAATTCCTTTCGCAAGTATAGATATAACAGAAACAAAAAAATAACAAATTATTTTTTTACTAAGTTTTATTCACAATAATTTCAAACCAATCAATGTAATATCATCTCTACGCATATGATTTGACTGATATTTTTCAAAACTACTTAAAAATAGTTTTGCTTGATCTTTCATAGGTTTTTTCTGATTAGTCACTAAAACATCATGTAAACGCTTATGACCAAAAGAAATGCCTTTCCCTCCAATCTGATCAATTATACCATCAGTACATAGATATAATGATGAACCAGATGAAATTTTAATCGCTTGGTCTTTAAACAAATAATTACTAGGTGTAGAGGAATATCCAATTCCGTGTTTGTCTCCTTTTATACTAGTAATTTTAGACTTATCCATAAGCAAAAGAGGTATTCCAGCTCCAGCAAATTGAACTTCATTCTTTTTACCTGAAAATAAACAAACAGCTGCATCTAGACCATCTTCTGATACCGTATAACCCTTCATGTTACTCAGAGTTTGTTTAAAATAATCATTCAAATTTGACAAAAAACTGCCTGCAGAAGCTTCTCCATCCCTAAATGAAGACCTTAGTGCACTCCCTAATATCATAGTAAGTAAAGCACCTGGAACTCCATGACCCGCACAATCAAATATAGCCACATATATACCTTCTTTTCTTTTTTCTACCCAGTAATAATCTCCTCCCACTACATCCCTTTGTTTATGTAAAATGAAATGATCACTGAAAGAATTATCTAAAATCTGAGTATTTGGGAGAAGAGCTCCTTGGATTCTACTCGCATAGTCAATAGAAGATGTCAAAAGGTGGTTTACCTTAGTTAACTCTTTAGTTCTTTCCGCTACTGTTTCCTCTAATTGATCTGTGTATCTTTGTGCTTGCAGTTTAAATTCCGCTACAGCACGTGCCATAGTCCCTATTTCTCCAGTCCTATCAATTGCTGGTACATTAATTTCTTTGTTTCCTGAAGAAAGTGCAGACATAGCTTTAGTAATTTTATCCAAAGGACTTACAATTTCCCTATTTACTATTAAAAAGCAGCCTAAAACCAAAAAGACTGTTAGTATCAATAAAGCCGTAGCAAGGCGTAATTTTCGTTTGCTTTTCTGAGCTAAAGTTTGCGTTAGTATATCTAGTTTTTGTCTGACTAAATCATTTAAAAAAACTACAGATTTTGTGTAATTTTCGCTATCGCTCAGAAAGTTTTCAATGCTAATGGAATATTCGGACCAATTGATACCTGAAGAAATTACTTGATTTACCAAATTATCATAGTTTCCATACTCATCATCAATCATCTTTAATGCAAAATCAGTTATTTTTGAATCAGCAGTAGGGTCTGCAAAATACATTTCCAAGCTTTCTCTATATTGATTAACCCTACTTCTAATAGAAGACAATTTATTTAAATCAGAGACCGAAAGAGGATCATCTGCAGCTATTACGCCCGCTAGAATTGTTTGTTCTCTTCCCATATATTCTCTAAGTAAAGCAATTTGCAACTTTAGCCTTTGATGAGAATCAATATCTGCTTCCAATTGCTCAGGCTTTGTGATGGTAATAGACTGAAAGTCTATCACTTTTTCAACCAGACTATTTATATCATTATTCCAGCTTAAAAATGTTTCCTCTACAGAGCTATCTCTATCCCCTCCTTCCAAGCGCTGTGCCACTGCTGTTGCCCTCTCTCCTCTAGGGCGAGAAAATAATTTGCTAATACCATCCCGAATTTGATTTATTCTAGATGCAAAACTATCGTATTCACTTATAATTGTACGTTCTCTATTACCAACCTCAGGTAGGTCTAATAATCCTTTTTTTACTAGATCCATAGCTTGATAGGAAGATTCCCTAAAATTAGAAATGTTTTTCCTTTGCTGAAGAGGAGGAATACCAAATTGATACATTATCCCCAATGCCGCTTGCGTAAGTAAGCGCTCTTCCGCAAAATCATCTAAGGCCATTAGTAAGTTATCTTGAAACTCTACGTTCATGGACAAGTCTTTAGCATATTGTAATTGAGAATCTGCAGAATTCCATAAGTTGGCAGACAACACAATTAATCCCAAAGCCAAAAAACTGGTAATACCAAACAGTGCTCTTCTTACAGAAAAAAACTTCTTAAACATATAATTTACCTTTTATTTTTGAGCAAAAAAATCATTTACTAATTTGGAACATAACTTATCAGTATTCTTACATTAGCCGGTAATTTTCTTAATTCACTTTTGCTCATTATACCAAACGCACCCTTGCTCATTGCGATCTTTTGTAATAATGATCTTGGATGATCTATTGCTGCGGGTGGTATTTTGTTTCGAGATTTTTGTCTTTCCCAATGTTGTTCCAGTCTTTTATCATTCATTCTAAGTACTTTCTCTTGAAAAATAATTTGAGCAGGGTGAGCAGGACCACGGCCGATTGGCTCTGAAGGAGATTTATTTGGCCAGCTGCTGCTACTTAGAAGATATAGGGATCGCAGCTTCCGAAGCACCGATTTTTCTTTAGAATTATAAGTATTTTCTGCGTTTACAACTACTACAAACCCTTCTTCTGAAAAAGCGGAACTATTAAATACCGCAACAAACAACAATACCAAGCTAAATGAAAAGCATTTCAACGATCTAAAGTTATTAAAATACGTATATTGCATAATAATTATCTAATAAGGAGAAGGAGAAGTCATTAAACTCCCTCTCCTATAGAACTAGTTTTTTAATTAGGTAACTTAAAAGCAAAAAGTGCAGCTGCATTAAAATAAGCCGCGATTTCTGGATACAGAGCTCCAAAACCAAATTCTGCCACTAATCCACCAAATCCGCTAGGGATCATAATATATTGGTCTCCTCCTGCCTCATATGAAATGAGGCCGCTTCTATGACCAGAACCAGTATTAAATTTCCATAGTGATTTTCCAGTAGAAGCGTCTACAGCATGAGCATAACCTGATGTATCACCGTAAAATACTAAACCACCCTTAGTAGTCAGGGTGCTTCCCCCCATAGGTAATTTGGAAGATATTCTCCATGCTTCCTCACCTGTTAGAGGATTTACTGCAACCAACCTTGGATCGGAATTTCCATCTGGCGGCATAATTGGGGTAACATTTCCATTAAATGCCAAGGCACCTTCCACATATTCAATACCTTCAATGGTCTCAACTACGTTACAATGATCAGATGCCATAGTGTACCATAAACCTGTATTTGGATTGTATGCACCATGACCCCAATTTCTGGTTCCTCCTACCCAAGGACAAACCGTCATCTCTTCACCTAGTACTGGTGCATGTCTGTTTATTATTTCTCCAGTTTTTGGGTCCACTCCGTCTGACCATGTATTATGGTTTGCAAGCTTCCATACATTATTAACTTCTCCGGCACCTCGATCATATACATATACATAACCGTTCTTATTGAGATGTGCCATCATCTTCTTATCACCTTCATTCACTAGAATGAATTCACTAGCTGCGGCGTCAAAGTCCCATACATCGTGGGGGATTTGTTGGTGATACCATTTCAATTCTCCGGTTTTAGGGTTTAATCCAACTATACCACTTGTGTATAGGTTGTCGCCCGGTCTGTCATCTCCATCATCAAAATCTGGAGAAGGATTTCCCATACCCCATAATAATGTATCAGTTTCTGGATCATATTGACCTGGCATCCATCCGCCACCTCCGCCTGTCATCCTATGCTCAGGCAGCCAACTATCTGGATGATCTCTTAGTGTTTCAAATTCCCACAGTATATCTCCAGTTTCCACGCTTAGCCCGAATATACGTCCAAATGCAAAAGTATCTCCTCCAGAAGGACCAAAAACAGCAATATCATCAATTATCACAGGAGGCGATGTAAAATTACAGTTACATACATCACTATCTACAATTGGAGCAGACCACAGTTCTTTCCCTGTTTTTAAATCAAGACTTATACCTCTTCCATCTAGTGTACCAAAAATAACTGCATTCTTAGAAACACTAACTCCTCGAGAATAGGGAGTATATAAAGAGCTTCCTGGCATAACTTGTTGGGGCCAAAGTCCACCTATACTTCTCTCGCCGTCAGAAAAATCTGTAATGTAGCGCCACACAAGCTCCCCTGTTGCACCATCCAAAGCAAAAATCTTATTATAGGAACTTGAGTAGTATATTACTCCATCCACTGCTATTGGAGTAGCTTGCAACCCTCCATGCACCTCTCCAGGTTGATGCACCCATGCTGCAGCAAGGTTTTTTACATTATCTTTTGTAATTTGATCCAGTGCACTATAACGCCAACCTAAGTATGAACCATGGTACATAGGCCAGTCGGCATTATTAACTCCGTCTCCAGGAATACCTGGTGTCTTTTCTCTAGCTAAATAAGTTAACTCTCCGTCTGCGTATGCAATCGAAGATACTAAGAAGCAGAATAGTGCTCCGTAAATGTACAATATACCTCTCATCGAATAATCCTCCCTTATTCCACAAGCATATTATAGATAATGCATTTTTTAATCAACTATTATATTTCTAAAAATTTGATTTATAACAATAAATTAAATATAAATTAGAAAAAGTTACAAAATTTCAGCTTGGGCGAAATATATAAAATTCTTTTTTACAAACATGGTCAATATTTAAATTATATTTTTTTTAATAAAAATTTAAGGCTTAGAAATACTGTATGTTATATTTACTAACTTTTATTTAA
>CAYMQD010000300.1:0-4691 GCA_964392475.1 uncultured Alphaproteobacteria bacterium | reverse complement strand
AAGCTAGTCTTTCAGGAAAGACTCCTTTATTTGAGTCTATTTTTAATAACCATGAAAATATAGCTAACTTTTTATTAGACCTAAAAGCTGATGTAAACATTATTGATAATGATAATATTTCTTTAGTTATCGCTGCATCTTTTTCAGGCATGGATTTCATTGTTAAGAGATTATTAAATCTAAACGCTCCTTTAAATATAATAGATGATAGCGGAAAATCTGCTATAGTATATGCAGCAGCAATTGGAAACGTAAGTATTATTAAAATGTTATTGGACTCTAAGAAGATTAATATTGACCAAAGCTATAATAATGGATTAACGGCTTTAATGTGGGCTGCAGGCTATGGACACGTAAAAGCAGTAAATATGCTTTTACAATATGGTGCAGATATAAACCTCAAAGATAATAATGGAAATGATGCAGCTTATCATGCCTCCATAAATGGTTTCAAAAGCATAGTTGAAAATTTAAAAGATTAAAAAATCTTATAATATTTACATAGATGCTAGGTATTCAGCCATCGCTGATATTTCTTCATCAGAGTATGATTTCAATAAAGATGATTTAGCTGGAGAATTATTTCTAGCTTTGTTTTTGAAATCTAACATCGTATTTTCTAAATACTCCTTATTTTGCCCAGCTAAGCGTGGTATTTGACTGTCACCTTCATACCCGCCTCTATGGCATTGCACACATTGTCCCCCTACTGTAGCAGTAAATCCAATATCTAAAGCACTTTTTTTAGTTTCATATGTAGTAGTTGGCCAGATTTTTTCTGAAAAATATTTAGATAATAGCTTCATTTTATCTTTATCGAGCATTTTAGCAATAGGACTCATAATTTCATTATGTCTACTTTCAGAAGCTAAATCTTTTAATTGAATATATAGATAATAAAAATGTTGCCCTGCTAAAATCGGTATACTTGGATCTATAGACTCATCACCATTAAGTCCATGACAAGAACTGCAAAGTTCCAAGTCATCTTTTACCGTTTCATATTCTTGAGAAAAAGCTATACTTATGTTCCAAAAAATCGAGACCAAAAATATGTGTAAAAAACGTATTCTATGCAAACCCATTCTTAGTATCATTTATATTAAAGTAAGCATTATTTTTAAAAGTTTTAATCATTTATTAATTACTGGCGACTTATAATTTTAACCACCAGTAATTTTATTTGTTTAGTCAGATAGATTAAAAGCGATCATATTATTTCCTCGCTTATAGTTTAACTGCACGTTGCCTCCTGCAGCTACTGCAATATATTGAACACCATTTACAGTATATGAAACAGGAGGAGCGTTTACTCCAGACCCTGCCTGAAAAGACCAAAGCTCATTGCCATTAGCAGAATCGTAAGCAGCAAATATTCCATTTCCTTGACCAGTAAATACAAGACCACCAGCTGTAGCTAATATTCCACCAATCATAGGCTGTTGTGTTTTTACTTTCCAAGCTATTTTACCAGTATGATAGTCTACTGCAGAAATATTACCCCACTGTTCTTCAGAAGGAATAACCTTAAATGCTCCGCCAAGCCATAACTTACCACCTGGATAAGGGGTGCTTTCAACATGATAAGTCATAGGCTGATGAAGGTTCATCGCATAAGTTAGACCTAAAGTTGGATCTATTGTCATAGGAGACCATTCTACGCCACCATTAGCTCCTGGAAGCATTCTTTTTCCTTCAGCAGTAGGAAGTACCCACATATTTTCTTGAGGAACCATAGCTTCTGAATATCTAATAAGGCTACAATCATCAGCATCATGAATATAAACGTGTCCAGTTTTTCCAGCATGTAATATACCTTTAATCATGTTGCCTTTTCTTCCCATAACATCTGTTATAATTGTAGGACTTACAGCATCTAAATCCCATACATCATGAGCAATATATTGAAAATGACATACATATTCACCAGAACTAAGCTTCACTGATACCATTGCGTTTGTATATAAATTATCACCAGGCCTAATCGAACCATCTAAATCAGGTGATGGATTACCTACAACAAAATAAACTCTATCATTTTCAGCATCTACTGATGGATTTTGCCAAACTCCGCCTCCTAGCGTTTTATATGGATCTCCCAATTTTCTCAAGGCAGCTTTTTCAGCTTTGATATCTCGTAGCATATCTCTACCGGTAGCATCATGAGTAGCCCAGACCCCTACAGAATTTTCAGGAGTAGTATGAAATGTCCATAATAGATCACCTGTTTCCGAATCAAAAGCTTTTACAAACCCTCGGATTCCATATTCTCCACCTTTTGTCCCTATAAGAATTTTTCCATCAACTGCAGTAGGAGCCATAGTTTCTGAGTAGCCTAATTCTGGATCTGCAATCTGAGAAGCCCAAACTTGATTACCGGTTTTTGCATCAAGTGCTACTAATTGTGCATCAAGTGTACCCATATATATTTTATCTCCAAGCGCAGCTACTCCTCTGTTGTTAGGTCCGCAACAATAAGTCGTAATAGGTCCCATTCTATGTTTATGATGCCATATTTCTTCACCTGTTGCTGCATCTAATGCATACACGTGGTTAAAAGAAGTAGAATAATACATTATGCCATTAACTATAAGCGGGCTAGTTTCCATAGATTCCACTATTTCTGCTTGATGTATCCAGGCAGGCCTTAATTTATGCACATTTGATGTATTAATTTGAGCAGCAGGGTAATATCTGGTTTGCTCATAATTCCCATTGGTATGGAGAAAATTATTACCATCTCCATCCGCACGATCAAGCATATCTTGTGTTACTGTTTGCATATCACCATAAAGAGTATCTGCAGAAACATTGCCACAAAAAAGAAATGCTAGACTAAAAAAAAGTAAATAAACTTTTCTTTTAATATCAAACATTAGATTATCTCCCTAGTGTTATAATTTTACACTGTAGTTAAGTATTTAACTTGTATTTATAACATTGCGTTTATGATACATAATAAGACATAAAATAAAAATTAATAATAATATTATATTTTATCATGTTTTGATTGAAATATTCTGCAATTAAATTATCATTTATACGATCGCAACGTTTAAAAAGATTTTTATCTTAAAGATATTTATGATAATATCGACATAAGCGTTAAAGATAGTGGCTAAATTGCTGCGTGAGGAGAGTTTTGGGAGTTGGTAAAAATTTTTTAGTTGTAATAGCTTTATCTTCTATTCAAATAGAAATAGGGCGGGAACTTCTTGTGGCGTAATTTATCCAATATAAAACAAACAATTAACAAAGGAAAAATAATTATGCTTAATAAATCTAAAATTTTTATTTTAGCAGCAACAATTTTCTCTTTATCTTTCGGTCTGGTGACTCCAAGTCTTTCAGACGGACATGGAGGAATGGCTGTACCTAAAATAGAAGTTACTACTGTGCTTTCAGGATTAGAAAATAATCCTTGGGACATGGCTTTTACCAATGATGGTAAAGCAATGTTTTTTACTGAAAAATATGCAGGTCTTTCAGTATTAGTTGGTGGTAATGTTCATAAACTATATGGTATTGAAGGTTCATCTGGTTATAAAGATACAGGAAATGACCTTTTTTCATACGGTGGCCAAGAAGGTATGCTTGGTGTAGTATTGGATAAAGACTTTGATTCCAATCGTACCCTTTATCTTTATTCTACTTCAAATAAATATCATGGCAGTGGATGTAAAACTAACTTCGAAAAATGTGATGGAAACATTGTCATGAAGTTTACTGTGGCTAAAAATTTCAAGAGCGTTTCTAACAGAGTTGACATCGTGAAAGACATTCAATTTAAGCCATTTGAGTCAGATCAGCCTTTTGGCGGACCTGGTGCACATAATGGTGGAAGAATTCGTGTTGGACCAGATGGATATCTTTGGGTAGGTACAGGAGATAGACACAGAGGAATTTGCCCTCAAGACAATTCTTTACTTTGTGGTGTTGTTCTAAGAATTGACGGAGATGGTAATGGACATCCAGATAATAAAATTTCGGCTGATAAACGTATTTATACTTATGGTCATAGAAATATCCAAGGTATAGATTTCCGCCCAAGCGATGGAAGAGCATTTACCGCTGAGCACGGACCATGGCACAATGATGAAATTACCGGATTAGTAAATGGTGGTAATGGAGGATGGGATCCTGCTGAAAAAAGAGGTGGAAGAGGAGCATGTCCAGATAAATATTGTGGATATGAGCCAAATCAGAGGGATGGAATGAATCCTGCTATACGTGCAGCTTATACACCTATGAGTGATACTCGTTTTAATGATTTAATGCCTCCTGCTTGGCAAAATAACGGCTATTCTCAAGGAACTGGATCTGCTGCTTTCCTAAAAGGTTCCAACTGGGGAATTTATGAAGGTCGTCTAACTACTGGTATTATGGGTATAGCTTTTGGTGATACACCTGCTGGAAGTCGTATCGATATAGTAGATATTGCAGCTGATGGACTATCTGTAAAGAGCGTTATTCATATGCCTATTGGAATTTCACAAAGATTCCGCGGTTTGGTTTTAGGACCAGATAATGCACTTTATGCAGCTACAGATGAAGGTGAAATTTATAAAGTTACAGCTTCAGTTAAGTAAATAATATAAATTACCCGTGCCATATATAAATGGCACGGGTAAACTTACATTTTATTTATTTCTATAATTTACGCTTCTTCAGTTTCTTTATTTTTTTTGTCT
>CAYMQD010000299.1:0-2846 GCA_964392475.1 uncultured Alphaproteobacteria bacterium | reverse complement strand
GGATTTCCTCCATGTAAATTAACCAAGCGCCCCCCATATAAGTTTATTATTTCTGAATGAATTTTTCCTACACCAAATGAAATTAAAACTTCCGGATTTATTTCTGATAAAAACTATAATGTTTCGTAGTCATTTATATTATGGAACTTTATTGTATGGGTAATATCAGACATATTAGTTTTTGTACCACCAAACCATTTATCAAGTTCATATTCATCTCGATCCATTTCAAATGTATGTGATGTTTTAAAAGGAGCAAGGTGTTTTTTAGTCTCACAAACAACACTTGTATCAGGATAATTTTTTTTTAGTTCTAAGACAAAATATTTATGATGTATAGTATCTGTAGACAATACGGTTATACGCATTAACAATTTTTCCAAATATTATTATAATCTAACTGGAATACCATGATTATCCATATATTTTTTAGCACTACTAATTGCTGTTTCTGTAAAGTGATAAATATTTGTAATACATACTGCAGATGCCCCTCCTTTTATAATCCCCTCAACTAGATGGTCCCAATTCCCTGCCCCACCTGATATTAGAACTGGTATATCTACTTTATCGCTCACCCTTTTAGCTATTTCTATATCATATCCCAGTAGTGATCCATCGCGATCTATAGATGTTATCATAATTTCTCCTGCCCCAAGCTCTTGAGCTTTATAAGCCCACAACTCAGGATTTAGAATGGTTTCAGTTTTTCCTAAATCTTTAAGTACTTTATATTTGTTCTTCTGGGTATTCTTTACATCTATTGATACAACAACACTTTGAGATCCATAACTTTTTGCTACATCCGTAATAAAAGTCGGATTGTTGACTGCTTGGGTATTTAACACTACTTTATCAGCACCCAGAGATAGATATCTATCAACATCCTTTTTGGATCTAATCCCTCCTCCTGCAGCAATAGGAACAAAGCATCGTTTAGAAAAACCTTCAATCACTCTAAAAAAATTATTTTTTGATGAATGTTTATCTCTAGTAATATCTAAAACAATTATTTCATCAATGGACCACGCATCCACAAAATTTAAAGTATAACGATAATCAGGAACAAATAATTTTGTTCTAAACAAAATACCTTCATTAAACGTTAAAACACTAACTAATCTATTTCTTAACAAAGCTCTAGCAATATTTTATAAAATTATTAAGCAGTTTTAATCCTGCTTGCTGACTCTTTTCTGGATGAAATTGTGTTCCATAAATATTATCATTTGAAACTGAAGCAATAAATTTATTTCCATATGAGCATTCAGCATTAATTATTTTTAGCATCTTAGTTTTTACTTGATAACTGTGTACATAATAAAACAGTTCATTATTCTTTATATTTTCAAAGAGAGGAGATTTTTTTGTAATAATTGTATCGTTCCAACCTATATGAGGCACTCTTAGCCTATCTTTATTATCAAGTTTATCAACATATGAATCTAACCACCCTAAACCCTTATGAAAACCAAACTCAAAACCGTGGGAAGACAACAACTGAAAGCCTAAGCATATACCTAAAATAGGCTTTTTATCGTATAGGATCAATTTGGTTAAAGGTTTAATAAGTTCTAGTTTTTTAAGATTACGCATACCATCGCCAAAAGCCCCCACACCCGGGAGAATTAGTTTTTCGACTTTCTCTAGTTTTGCAAAGTTATTAGTAATTATGGAAGTTTCTCCTAAAGCCTCTACTGCACCTGCTACAGATCTTAAGTTTCCTAATCCATAATCTATAATGCCTATCATACTACTATAACTACCTATTGTTAAAAAGAGGTTGTTCCAAGAAAAGTTTTGCTGAAATAAAACTAAAGATAAATTTGCTTAATTCATTGTCTTGAAAATTATTGTTTTTAAGTAGCATCTCTATTCGATCACGCTTAATTAGATCAAATATCAGACTATCTGATAATACTCTTTCTTTGATTTTTGGATTATTAAAATCAATTAAAGATAAAATGGAGGCATTAAAACCCTTTTTAAATTTATTTAAGCGAACTTTATCTGGAACAATTCCTTCTCCTAAAGCACGTAAAGGCCATTTTAACATTCCTTCTCTTACTAAAAGTTGATTAGGTATAGAAAAAGCAAATTCAACTAATTTACTATCCAGAAAAGGAGATCTATTTTCTACGGAATAACTCATTGAATTAAAATCATCTTCATGCAATGCCACAGGTACAAATTCTTGGAAAAGCTCATTCATCATTCTATTTCTCAAAACATTTGATGAAAAGTCATGCTCTAGAATTTTTTCTTTAAGCGGATTGTACAGGTATTCATTGAAGTTAGATCTGTTTGGGTATACGTAATCTCTATTATTTGGATGCTTAACAAAACATAAAGGATCTTTTAAAAAATCATTTCTTACGTTCTTTCCGTATCCTTGATTCCAATCATTTATTAAATCCTTAAAATTTTTCTCATTAGACATCTCAGCTAACCAAAAATTATAATGGTCATAATAACCTGTAAATAGTTCATCTGCTCCTGTGCCAGATAAAGATACTTTAAAACCTTCCTTCTTCATAGATTCAGATATTTGAGCATGCATAAAATAGGACAGTGTAAATACTGGAGCATTTCTAAAGGCTATTTGCTTTTCTAGCCTTTCAATAAAATTAGTTTTATCTGTTTTGATAAAGAAGTGTCTAGATTTAAGGGATTCTAAATTCAAATTTATTTCATCCGTTTCATTATATCTTTCATCATCATCAATTATAGAAAAGGTTGAAATGCTATGATTTAACACTTTACATGCAATACCTGCAATTGTACTTGAATCCACACCACCACTTAAACAAAAAGCCAATGGAACATCAGAACGCATCCTGATTTTT
>CAYMQD010000298.1:0-6452 GCA_964392475.1 uncultured Alphaproteobacteria bacterium | reverse complement strand
AAAAAAAAAGCGATAAGAAACGCCCTTCTACTAAGAAATTTATTTTTTTTAATTGGAATTAATTTAGCCATAATTATTTCAAGTCTAATATAATAATTACATAGAAATCAATTCTCTTTAATAGTATTATAATCCAAGATCATTTCATTCTATTTCTGTTCCATGTTTAATTAACTTAAAAGTTGTTGTATGAAATTTGATGATAAAGAAATAAAATTGATTACCAAATTATTAAAAACTGGAAAGTCACTGCCAGAAAAATATCGTTTACGTCTTTTTAAAAATACAAAAGATGAGGAATTTATATGGGAGGGTAAAAGTAAGTATATTTTTCAAAGTAAATCTTCCTTTAAAAAAATTGAAACTATACCTGGTTCAACAAGTAATACAAAACTTAATAAAATAAATAGTAATAAAAGGGCTCAAAACACCCTAAATTCAAACAACTGGAAGAATAAACTTATATTAGGAGATAATAAATATATTATGTCCTCTCTTAAAGAAGAACCATTTAAAACAAATATAACAGAGAATGGAGGAATTAAACTTATATATATAGATCCTCCATTTGACGTTGGAACAAATTTTAAAATAAATAACAGTTATTCTAAAAATATAAGAGATGTAGAAGTTAAAAAAGAAGCTATTGCATATACTGATAAATGGGGTAAAGGTAATGAAAGCTATCTAAATATGATACATGAACGGCTATTATTAATGAGGGAAATACTGTCTCTAGATGGAAGTATTTTTATTCACTGCGATTATAGAACTTCTTCTAAAATTAGAATGTTACTTGATGAGGTTTTTGGTATTGATTCCTTTGTAAACGAAATTATATGGTGTTATCGGCAAGGTGGACGTGCTAGCGTTTCGTATGGGAAAAAGCATGATAATATATTTTGGTTTTCAAGATCAAATAAGCGTATTTTTAATCCAGACAATGTAAGAATACCTTATGATGGTCTTGGTGGGTACCAAACATCTGGGAATGGAGTTAAAATTAAAGGAAAAACTTATAAGCCTAATATATTGGGAAAAATTCCAGAAGATTGGTGGGATATCCCAGCTATACCACCAATGTCACAAGAAAGAGTTGGCTATCCTACGCAAAAACCTGAGGAACTTTTAAAGAGAATAATATTAGGATCTTCGAATCCTGGCGATATAGTTTGTGATTTTTTTTCTGGTTCTGGAACTACTGCAGCAGTTTGTGAAAAATTTGGAAGAAAATGGATTTGTTCTGATTTAAGTAAAATAGCAATTCAAATATCACGTGAGAGGCTAATACAAAATAAATTAGATTTAAATAATCAAAATAAAAAACATCTACCTTTTGAACTCTTAAAAATAGATAACTAAAATACTAACTATATACCAAATATAGATGACAAATCATTATAATTATCTACCATATGCATTTCATTATCCGTAGGTTTACTCTTATAGTTTTTAGCTGCTTCTAGAACTATTGGCAAGATAGATATATCTCCGATAGAATTTAAAAAAATTTCTTCTTTTCCTAGTACCCAATGTACTAGCTTATATATACTATTTTTTTCAGTTACAGGTTCATACCATGTTGTATAATTTTTATCTGAACCTGATGGCCATGCCCCTTTAGCAAGAGATTTAATTGTTTGGATTGCAACATTTCTTTTATTACATATTTTTGCAGTTTCATTAAATTCTTTAGCATAATTTTTGTAATTAGCTACATGCCAATTCCAAGGCATTAAAACACTATCAAAATCAAAATTCTGTAAGCTTTTACTATGCATTGCTGGAGCTGTCCATCCATGACCTGTAATACCAATAAACCTAATTAAACCATCTTTTTTAGCTTCCAGTAATGCTTCTAATGCACCATCTTTTTTAAAGGATTCTTCCCATTCAGTAGGATGTGTAAGGCTATGTAATTGAACTAGGTCTATGCAATCTGTCTTTAGTAATTCTAGAGAATTATATAAATCTGTTTTAGCACCATTATAAGATCGTTGAGCAGTTTTAGTCGCTAAAAAAAATTTTTTTCTATATTGTTTCATCCATGAGCCTATACATTTTTCAGCTTTTCCATAGCGCGGTGCGACATCTATATGGTTTATGCCGTATTCTAAAAGTAAATCTAGAGTTTTATCAGCAACTTCTTGGGTTTCATTCCATAATGCTGCAGCACCGAATATAACTGCAGAACTTTGATGTCCAGTACGTCCAAACTTCCTTTTTTGTATAGTCATTTTCACTAGTTTTATTAAATTAATTTTTATTTATTTTGTAATCTTAACTTTCTAATAAGAGTATCCATATGGCTGTAGATATGATTATCATACTAAGTATTTCTAACCAATTACATTTTTCTTTAAAAAAAAGGACTGATACAATTACAGAAAACATTAATTCTGTCTGGCCCAATGCTCTAACAAAAGCAACACTTTGAATAGTCATAGCTGAAAACCAACATAATGATGCTAATATTCCACATATACCCGCTAATAAAGATGGTTTCCAAGACTTTATAATAAGTGTAATTTGTTTTGGTTCGAAAACTCTTAGATATATAATCATTATTAGTGCTTGAAAAGTTGTTACATAAGCTAAAGTATATGAGGCTTGAATAATAAAGTTATCAGATTGTAATGATAGTGAAGCTCCCCTAAAACATACGGCAGAAAAAGCAAACATTGCTCCCGAGGTTATTCCAAGTAATGCTGCTTTATTATTAAATGATTTTATAAATGATAAAAAATTTATTTTAGATCTTGATATCGTTAATAGAACTATCCCTAGTAGCCCTATTAATAAAGCCAATATAGTATAATTACTGAATGTTTCATTTAATATCATGGAACTTAAAATTAATGCGAGAATTGGCTCAGTTTTTGAGTAAGCAGTGGCTACGGCAAAATTTCTAAATTTAAAAGCATTAAGTAGGAATATAGTACCAAATATTTGGCTAATTCCGCCTATTATAAAATTGTAAAAGAAAATTATATTATGTTCGGGCCATTTAAAATCTCCAACATAAAAAACAAGTATTAAAATACAAAGAGCAAACGGAAAGCCAAATCCAAACCTTACAAATGCAGCGGCTGTAGTATTCATTTGGCTATGAAGAGACTTTTGAATTGCAGATCTAATATTCTGAAAAAATACTGCACTAAGTGTTATTATTATCCATAAATCAATCATTTTTTTTCTTTTTTTATTTACCTAAATTACTTTAGAATAATTTCTATGTATAATTATATATGTTTATTTTTTATTATTATTAACTAAGGAAAATATGGGTCTATTAGATGCAATAAAAAACGGATTTTGGAATTATTCTGAATTTTCAGGAAGAGCTTCACGATCGGAATATTGGCTATGGCATTTATTTGTAATGTTGTTATGTATACTTTGCATAACATTAGATGGTGCGTGGTTTGCTGAGACTTCTCCTGGGCCAATTTACAAAACTGCTTTTATTATAACCTTTATACCAGGTATAAGTGTTTCTATCAGAAGACTTCATGATGTAGGACGATCAGGATATTGGTTTCTTTTGGCTTTTACTGGAATAGGAAGCATATTTCTTATATATTGGTTTATAATTCCAGGAGACAAAGAAACTAATACATATGGAGAAGTTCCTTATATCTAGTTAATAGTTTCATTATTTAAAAGTAGTTAATTATAATTATAATAATATAATAGTTTTTTGTGTTTATGATAACAAAATAGTAGTAATTTTCAGGAGATAGCTATGGATATTGAATCTAATCCTTCAATAAAACTTAATGATGCTAAATTATTTCGTCCGCAAGGATTAATTGATGGTAAATGGGTTAATTCTGTTTCTAATAATTTTTTTACAGTTATTAATCCATCTAACGGTGAGGTTATTGGTCATATGCCAGATATGGTAAAAAAAGATACTGAAAATGCCATTAATGCGGCAAAAAATTCCTGGAATGGGTGGAAGTCTATTACCGCAAAAGAAAGAAGCCAGATTATAAGAAAATGGCATGATTTAATTTTAGAAAATATAAATGATTTAGCTATGATTATGACATTAGAGAATGGTAAACCTCTTGCAGATTCAAAAGGCGAAATAATTTATGCTTCATGGTTTGTAGATTGGTATGCTGAGGAATCTAAAAGAACATATGGAAAAACCATACCAGAGACAATGTCAGGAAGAAAACTACTAACTATAAAGCAACCTATAGGTGTTTGCGCTATTATTACGCCTTGGAATTTTCCAGCTGCTATGATAACTCGTAAGATTGCTCCAGCCTTAGCAGCAGGATGTACGGTGGTGGTAAAACCTGCAGGGTCAACACCTTATTCAGCCACAGCTTTAGCTGAGCTAGCTCTGCGAGCTGGTATTCCTAAAGGTGTAATAAATGTCGTTTCTGTCTCTGAAGAAAAAGTTCAAGAAGTAGGAGATGAACTTTGTACTAATAATTATGTAAGAAAACTGTCATTCACAGGATCTACTGCAGTAGGAAAAGTCTTAATAGCTAAGGCTGCTAGCACAGTAAAAAAAGTTTCTATGGAACTTGGAGGAAATGCACCTTTTATTGTTTTTGAAGATGCAGATATAGATGCTGCTGTGGAAGGTGCAATGGCAAACAAATATCGTAATAGTGGTCAAGTATGCGTTTCTGCCAATAGAATTTTTGTGCATTCAAAAGTTTATGACCTTTTTGCAAAGAAATTTTCTGAACGCTCCGCTGCTTTAAAAGTGGCAGATGGAAGAGAAGATGGCGCTCAAATGGGTCCATTAATTACAATGGCTGCAATTGAAAAAGTGCAAAGTCATGTAAATGATGCTTTAGATAAAGGTGCTAATCTATTAACTGGTGGTGCAGTTCATAATGCGGGCAAACAGTTTTTTCAACCTACAGTGATGACTGATGTAAACACCAATATGAGAATAGTTAATGAGGAAACATTTGGACCAGTAGCACCATTAATTAAGTTTTCCAATGAAGAAGAGGTTATAAAAATGGCCAATGATACAAATTATGGTCTTGCAGGTTATTTTTATAGTAGAGATATTGGTAAAATATGGAGAGTTGCGGAGGCGCTGGAGTTTGGAATGATAGCTATTAATGCAGGAATTTTAACTAATGAAGTTGCACCATTTGGTGGAGTAAAGGAATCTGGTATTGGTCGTGAAGGTGCTGCTGAGGGTATAGATGAGTATATGGAAACTAAATATATGTTGATGGCTGGAATAGATAGCTGACTTGTATTTAAAGCCTGAAAATTGACAAAAATTCCTATACCTAACAGGCCTAGAGTATTAATGATAACATTTGATAGCTTTCCTGGCGGGATTTCTACAATGTTATTAAATGCTAGTAAAGTATATACTTTTAATGGATGGATTCTAGATGTAGCTATCCCCAAAAATGCATACGCTGCTAGTTCATTATTTAGACTCTCAGAATCTTATTCGAACCTATCTATATTAGCCTTAAATAAGCTTCATAAGTTACTTATAGTATTTGGTCTTAAACTTTTGTTTCCTTTATTACCATTTATAAATAGTTACAATCTCATAATAGTACATAATGCCAAACTTATTAAGCCATTAAAGAAGTTGTTTAATAATATTCCAATTATAGCTTTTAACCATACAGGTAAAATACGGCAGATAAATAGTTATATTTATGCCGACCATACTTTTACTGTTAACAAAACTATAGCCTCAAATATTAACAAAATAAAAGGTAATAGTAGTCATACAACTTGTATTCCCAATGCAATATTTAATTTACCTGAATACAAAATTTGTTACTCAAATAGTAAACCGTTAGTTATTGGTAGCCTGGGAAGATTTGTAACAAAAAAAGGATTAGATATACTTATAAAGGCTTGTAGTAATATTCATAATATTGAACTTTATTTAGGAGGAGATGGTCCTCTTAAAAATACTTTTCAAAAAATGCAAAAAATATATGCCCTCATTTAAATTTATTAGGCTGGGTTGATGATTTAAATGATTATTTTACAAAAATAGATATCTTTTGTTTACCTTCTAAGTTTGAGCCATTTGGGTTAGTATTAATTGAAGCAATGTCTAGAGGTATTCCAGTTATATCAACGTCTTGCGATGGTCCAAGAGAAATTATATCTGAAGGTGTTGATGGAGTTCTTGTTCCAATTGGAGATATTGATGCAATGGCTAAGTCAATAAATATTCTAGCAAGCAGTGTTAAATATAGAAGAAAATTAGGAACAAATGCACGTAAGAAAGTTATACAACAATATACATTCAATACATATAGTAAAAATCTTATAGATTCTAGTAGGAAAGTTATGGAGACTTATGAAACAAAACTTAAAAAGTGAATATGATTTAATAGTGATAGGAGCAGGATCTGGAGGAGTAAGAGCTGCTAGAATAGCAGCTAATCATGGAGCTAAAGTACTTATATGTGAAAGCTCGAGATTAGGAG
>CAYMQD010000297.1:0-4531 GCA_964392475.1 uncultured Alphaproteobacteria bacterium | reverse complement strand
GTATCGTATTTTAATGAATTTGTTTTTAGTAAAATACAAGTCAAATTTTCAATGATATTTTAAATCAGCTTAATAGGTAATCTATATTATTAGGCGTTAATAGATAATTATTCGTAACTCATTTCTTATTCAATCCAATTATTTAGAATATTATCATACGTAGAGAAACTGTCGATCGGTGTGATGTTATCTGCAGTCTGATAATGTGATTTAAGTATTATTACTGTATTTTTTTTAATTAGATTAAATAAAATCTTTTTCTTAAACTTTAAAAGGGTATAAGCACATTTTGGTTTTTATCTTTCTATTTTAAGTAAAGATTCATTTCAGTAATTACTTTATTAGCCTTAATTTTTCTCTTTCTTAGACTATATGTAGTATATGTTTAAATTTAAATACACTACTTATTGATTTATTATAATTTAAATGATATATTTGATTTAATGACTTACCAGAGGTGTTTTTGGTTTTTATTGGGTCCCATTAACATCTCAATCATTGTAGTAGTTGAAGGCTTTTACCTGGTTTAATCACCTTCAGTATGATGATGGTAGACAGGGGAGATTTGAGCATGTAGCGAAATGGTGCTGTAGATTTTCCACATAATTTCTACAGCACTTTTTTAATAAATTTTTGATATGAACTTAAAAAAATATTTAAGAAGAGAAAACATACAACAATTATTAATATACTTGTGTATAGGAATAATAATACTATCCAGTGTCTACGTTTTCTTTAGTTTTTATATAGAAATATTTCTGACTCTTATTTTTATTACTTTAGTTTTAATCTATATAAAGTTAAAATAATAATATATGTAAAAGTAATAATGTATTTAAAACCCTATTTTTTTGAATAGATTTAACACAAACGGATTTTATTATGTAATTCTATGGTCCTATCACTTTATAGTTATATTTTTTCCCATGAAAAGTATTCCTTTGCCACTAAATCCTACAATAACTACCCATATTAGTATTTAAATTCTGGTTTTTTTATCATATAATATAATAATAAAAATTATTGAAACAATTTATGTTTGTACGTGTAAATATTTTTAAATTTTCTAAAGCAATGCACGCAGAAATGCTGATTTCTATGTGTAAGACTAAGATGATTCCTTTAATGAAACATAAATCTAAATGCTTGAATATGAAACTTATAGATATAGGCGAAGGCAAAATAATGAACATAGCTACCTATGCAAATGAAGAAGAATTTAATGATAGCAATAAATGGATGAAACCAATAATAAATGAGATGGTTAATACTTTAGGAGGGAAAGTAGAGTCGATACCTGGAAATGTTTTGTTAACTTATGAAAAACTGAATTACAAAGATTAATATATAGTTTATAAGAGATGTCATTTTAAAGGATATTACTAGAATCATACTATAAAGGAAAATGATTTAAAGTGTTAATATCCTAGATCGAGGTGCCTAAAATGTATATAGCAATGAACCGTTTTAAAATTGTCATAGATAGAGAAAAAGATTTCGAGGGTATCTGGAAGGAACGTGAAACTCATTTGGATGATGTGCCAGGATTTTTAGAATTTCATCTAGTCAGGGGAAAAACAGAAGAGACCCATACACTTTACGCATCTCATAGTACTTGGAAATCGCAAACTGATTTTATCAATTGGACGAAATCCGAAGAATTTCGTAAAGCTCATAAAGGAGCAGGTGAGCACAGTGACATATATTTAGGTCACCCAGTTTTTGAAGGTTTCGAAGTAATTCCTTTATAAACTATTTTTTTTATTAGAAAAACGATAACTAAGTGTTATTTTTATAGTTTTTGCATAGCTTATAAGCAATAAAATATTCATAACTACTTTTTAAAACTCAATTATTTTTAAAGTACTTATAGAGATATAAGTTTTTAGTGGGAAACAAACCTCACTTTATGTTAATGATAGATTCTTTTTGGGTTAATTATTCCCAGATAAAGCGTTATAAGCTTTTTCTGAAATTTTACATTTATCGATAGTAAAATTTACTTCTTCTAGTAGATAGTAGCATAAGTGCATTTTGTACCTATTACTTCCCTCCATGGACCTGTTCCATGAATATATTCCATCTTTCCCACACCGGAATCAAATTGTAGTGAATTTCTCTTTGTAATAATCCAGCTTTTAAAACCTTCTTTATCTACATTTTCACATACTAAATCTAACTTAATACCGCCTACATTATTAGTCTCTATTAAACCAAAACAAATAGCTTTACCGTAATTTCCAAAATTATCTGTCCAGGTTCCTATATTTTTGTAATTGCTATATACAGTTCCATTCGGAAGAGTAAATTTTTCAATCTTGCTTGTAGCATGAGATGTTGTTATTAACTCCTTAGCAATAGATTGAATAGAAATTAATAATACAAATATGTAAGTTAAATATCTCATAATCTTCTCCATCTAATCAAAATAGTATCATAATCTAATCTGTGATAAAATATTTGGATTCTGATTAACTATTGAAGATATAGAGATGAAAAAGCCAATATTACTAGTATTAAGTTATTTTATTTTCTTAATTATATTTTTTGTAAATATTAGTTTTGCTGAAGACTTTTATAGATTTAGAACAATGGGTCAGCTTAATAACCAAACCATCAATTTACCAGACAAAAGTATTTTTAATATGTTTAAGGCAGAAGGAGCGTTTACTGATAGTGATGGTAATTATGGTGACTTATCTGCTAGAGGGGTTAGAGAAACAGATAGTGAAGGAAAATTAATTAAAATAAACGTTTTACTAATTTTTGAAGCAATTGATGGAAGTAAACTTTATGCGAAACCTAATAGAATAGATTCAGAGTTAGGATCTGGGGCTGGATATTTTGATATATTATTTGCTTCTGGAAAATTTCAAAAATTATTAGGTCTACAATGCAATTATGGAACTACTATTACTGAAAAAGAAGCTTTCATTATGGAAGGTATATGCAAATAACTTATATCAAAGAAAGATAAAATTATAGAAAAGGGGAGAACTACTATACAGATTCATCCTTATTATCACCTATTTTAATCTATATTTTGTAATTTAGTATATGCATTTGGATTAAGTAGTAATGTTTTCTCTATGGGTTTAAATTATTGAGATTCATGCTGCTGTATTAGGAGTTATTATATATGTAATTTATTATTTGTACTAGTTAGATAGCTTTACTTTGTTCCAGTAACTTTCAAGAGTTTCATTTGAGGTTTTTTCAGTAACATATCCATCTTTCTTTAACAACAGTTCCATTTTCCTAAATCTTTGTTCAAATTTTTTATTAGCTAAGCGGAGAGTATTTTCAGAATCATATCCTAACTTTCTACATAAGTTAGCAATAGTAAAAAGCAAATCACCTAGTTCTTCTTCAATAGACTTTTTATTTTTTTCTTCTATAGCATTTTTTACTTCAAGTAATTCTTCGTCAATTTTATTTTAGTTTCCTTTTATATTTTCCCAATCAAACCCAACCTGGGAAACCCTTTTAGTTATTTTATCCGATCTTAATAAAGAGGGGATAGCATTAGGAATACTATTTAGTATACTATTATCCTTAGCATTTTTTCTTTTATTTTCTGAGATTTTAATTTTTTCCCAATTATTTACTATATCTTCAATGTCATCGTATTTTGCATCATCAAATATGTGTGGATGTCTTCTTATTAGTTTTTGTGCTATCCCATTAGCAATTTTTGTAAAATTAAATAATCCTTTTTCTTCGGCTATTTGAGAATAAAATACTATTTGAAGGAGTAAATCACCTAATTCATCTATCAGTTCATTCGTATTACGTTTTTCTATAGCTTCTGCAACTTCATACGCTTCCTCAATAGTATATTTTGCCAATGTTGAAAATGTTTGTTTTAAATCCCATGCGCATCCATTTACTGGGTCCCGCAACCTTGCCATTAACGAGATTAATAAATTGAGTGCATCTTCCGCACTATCAGATTTCTTATCATTCATTATATTTATTTTACTATTTATTTATTTTTTAGACTACTTATATTTTTTTCCCAATTCTTTCCATCAAACTCTATAATATTTTTAATTTTCAGTTTATTATTGTTAATACATCTAAAGTTAACGCTAATACTGTCGGGGTGAGATCTAGGAATATAAAAAGATTTTATGCCACAAATTTTACAAAAATAATGTTTAGCTTCATGACTATTGAAACTGTATTCTACGAGTTCATTTTTGCCTTTAAATAAATTAAACTTACTCTTGTTTACTATTAAATGCATATAATCCTCTAATATACATATTGAGCATGAACAAGAAATAATATCAATTTCTTTTGGAGAAATGATTTTGTATTGAACGTTTTTACAGTGACAGCTTCCATAATGTTCAATTTCTGAGTTTTTTGTATTCATTCAATTTCTTTATTTCTAATTTTATTTAACTAACTAAGAATAATTAACTAAAAATAAGCAAAAGTAGGTTATATATATTTAGTAATAAATTATTATAACCTTATATCTACATTAACTATTAATATTCATTAATTTAAGAATTATAGTATT
>CAYMQD010000296.1:0-3248 GCA_964392475.1 uncultured Alphaproteobacteria bacterium | reverse complement strand
TAAAGATGAGGTAAGGAATTTAGGAAAGGAATTAGGTCTTCCTCATAATATAATTCAAAGACATCCTTTTCCAGGACCTGGATTATCTATTAGAATACCTGGAAAAGTAACAAACAAAAAAGTAAATATCTTAAAACAGGTAGATAAAATTTATATAGAGGAATTAATTAATAATAAACTATATAATAAAATATGGCAGGCATTTTGTGTTCTTTTGCCTGTAAAGAGTGTGGGGGTAATGGGTGACAGCCGGTCTTATGAATATACTATTTCTGTTAGAGCTATTACTTCTACAGATGGTATGACAGCCGATATATATTATTTCAAGGAAAATTTTTTAAAAAGTCTATCTGGAAAAATTATAGGAGAAGTTAAAGGAGTTAATAGGGTTTTATTTGATATAACTAGTAAACCACCTGCAACAATAGAGTGGGAATGACCTGTAAATCTTAAATCATTGTTTTTATTGAGCTTTATATTTTTAGTATTTAAGTGCACAATTTAAAAAGCATTGGTTTTGTAGGACTTTTTAAATGTACTTTCAATGACTTATGCAGAATGAACTATTTAATGGGAATAAATTAATTATATATTAAATATTTGAATGGTATAAAACTTGCTAAATAATTATTATGCAGATTACACCAACAGATTTAAAAATATTATGGGATTTAAATTCTGATAATATTTCAAATTCAAAAGCACAAATTAGACAGGATATATTCGTATTACACGAATTACAATTTAAGAGTAATGGGTTTTTTGTTGATTTTGGTGCTACAGATGGTTTGGAATTAAATAATACTTTTTTATTAGAAAAAAAATATAAATGGAAAGGAATATTGTGTGAACCTTCAAAAGGTTGGCATGAAAAACTAATTTTTAATAGACCCAATGCTATAATTGATAAAAGGTGTGTATGGAGTAAATCAAAGGAAAAAATAAAATTCAAAGAATGTGAAGTAAATACCCTATCAACCATAGAAGAATTTCAGAATTTAGATAATCATTCTGATAGTAGAAAAAAAGGTAATACTTATTTAGTAGAAACTGTAAAATTAACAGATTTGTTGAAAGAACATAATGCTCCCTCAGATATAGATTATTTATCAATAGACACAGAAGGTTCTGAATATAACATTCTTAAAGAGCACGATTTTAACCAGTACTCTTTTAAAATTATAACCTGCGAGCATAATTATACGCCTCAAAGACAAAAAATTTTCGATTTATTATCCTCAAAAGGATATATAAGAAAATATATCAGAGGAGATTGGTCTGATTTTGAAGACTGGTATGTTAGAATTTAAATATTAAATAATTAATAAATTAAGTTTATATTCATACAAAGTACAGTATGTTGAATTAATGAACTTACAGAATACAAATTATAAAATTTTTTTAAGTAGTATGTCTATAAAAATGCTGAATAATTTGGACTGGACTTCCAAGTTACTTCCAAGTAAAAATGAAATCCACTATCACAAAGGGTTTGAGAGGGCATGTTTAATAGAATGGGAGTGACATATTTATTGGATAAAATAAGTAGTTTGCAAAAAATATGACAACAGAAAAACAAAAATTAGGTGATAGAGGTTAAAGTTTAATTAGAAAAAATTTTTCTTGCTTGAAATGCAAAAGAAGTGGAACTCTAAAACCATTAATTAAAAACTTTAAATGTGCAGATATTCTATTTGCCTGCAGAATTGCAAAATGAAAAAATGTTTTAAATTTTTAAAGGCTTTAGCATTTCTGGATAAGTATTGAAATTATTAAGAGTATTCCATCTCTCTATCATTCTAGAACGAAGGTATAAGAAATTTCCAGATTTCATAAATTGTTTAGAAGCTATATTAGTTTGCATAGCAATTTTTTTTTCAAAATCAAACATCTTATCTATTTTAGGACGAATTATTTTTAAATTTTTTTTAAATTTTTTGCTATCTTCTTTTTCATAACCAAAACTAACATTAAACGGATAGAATAGCGTTTTTAAAATAAAACGGTCATTTTCGCTAAAAACCTGACCGGTCTTTGATTTTGGCATTTCTCCAAATGCTGACATCTTTGGGCTGCTTCTATCACCCCACCAAATTTTTCCTTGAGCAGTCATTTTAAATAGAGATTGCTCATTTTTAATACCTATCCAACCACAAAGTTTTAAAATAGTTTCTTTTGGTTTATTTTTCAAATCCTCTAAACGCAAACCAACTGAGTCCCTGTTTCTAAAAACAATGTTATCAATATCAAATAACATAGTTTGAATGAGCATAGTAATTTCGTTGTAATTATTATTTTTATAAGAAACACTTGCCCAAGATTCACAACTTTCTATAGGATTACGAACCATCATCAACCATTTAGTATCGGGTGCCAATCTAACAAAATTAAGTTTTGCATAGGTATCAGGGTTGTGAATATGGTAAAAGATTATATTTTTATTTTTTACATTACCTATAGTTCTTTCAAATGCGATATGTATCATCTTAAAAAAATTAAGTGGATTTATGTTATTATGTAGATTCATTAAAGACTTAAGTTCTTTTCTAAATAAACCTTTATCTATATGAAGATACTCATTTCTATTTTTTCCAAGATTTGTCATACCTTCTTTTATTCCTAAAGAATCTATTGTTTCCATATTTATTGATGGAACAGCATCAGGCGATCTAGAGTCAAAAAAAACTGGATAGCTTAATATAAATCTTTCAATCATTTCTTCCAAGCCGCCTGCTATTATTTTCGTCCACGTACTTTCATCAAAATATTCACTAAAATATATGCTTGGTAGTGTGGTTACTTGTGAATGATTATCTATTAGACTATGCAGGAGACCTGTCCCGCTTCTACCAAAATGTAGTAATGATATAATTTTTTTAGGCAATGTTACTACAGATTTTTTTGAAGTTTTCAGTATTTGTGTATTTTTTAAATTAAAGTTTTTTCTTTTACTAATTATATTTAATGCTTTTTTAAAAAAATATTTTGAATTTTTTCCTCCTTCATTCAGCTTATACTCTAGTATAGAAAACCTTATATTATTTAACTTAAAAGTTTTCTTTTTGAGAGATGAAAAAATGTTCATATCACTATAGTTTTTAAGAGTATCAGTAATTTTTAATGGAAAATAAACATTATTCCAAGCTTTGACATAATTAGGATTAATTTCAATTGCTTTAACCAAACTTTTTATGGTCTCTTTTAATCTACCTAATTCAAACTGACTATTTGCTAAATTACCATATGAA
>CAYMQD010000295.1:0-9350 GCA_964392475.1 uncultured Alphaproteobacteria bacterium | reverse complement strand
GAACTGCTAATAACGCGAGGGCCTATGGTGAGATTGATCCAGAATGAAAGTGATTCAATTAAATTATTAGTAGAAGAAAGAATTCAACAAGCATTAGAGCCCTTTTACAATAACAGAAAGTGTTGCGTTCCTGGTTCATGTTGGGTGATTAGTGCTTCACCTTAACTTTTGTTATATATATTTTTTATAATTAAAAATTTTAATACTTTAAGAAGATCTGGTAACTGCTAAATTAGCTATATAGTGTAAGGCATCTCTGTAGGGATTTTTCTTAAAGATAGATAACTGCTCTTGAGCACTTAGTGCATTTTTTCTGGCTTCAGAAATTGTATCTTCAATTGCGTTGTGGTGTTTTAATAATTTGACAGCATGTTCAAAGTCGTCATTAGTCTGATCCAAATCCTCTAAAGTCCTTTTCCAAAATCTAAATTCTTTTTTATCACCTCTTTCTATAGCTAAAACTATTGGTAGTGTAATTTTTCCTTCTTTAAAATCATTCCCAGGTGTTTTACCTATTTGTGTCTCGCTTGCATTATAGTCTAGTGCATCATCTATAAGCTGAAATGCAATGCCTAAAGAGTTTCCATAAGATATTAATGCTTTTATTTCTTTAGGTGGCATTTTAGAAATTATACCCCCAACTTGAGCAGCGGCTTCAAACAACTTAGCTGTTTTATATTTTATAACTGAGAAACATTCCTTTTGGCTTGTGGAAATATTATTTGCAGTCATTAGTTGCATTACTTCACCTTCTGCGATGACTGCTGAAGCTTCTGAAAGAGTTTTTAAAACCTCTAATGATCCATCTTCTACCATCAGTTCAAACGCACGGCTAAATAAAAAATCTCCTACTAAAATACTTGCTTTGTTACCCCATAAACTATTTGCCGAAGAATTTCCTCTCCTAATAGAACTTTTATCTACAACGTCATCATGTAATAATGTTGCAGTATGTATGAACTCTATGCACGCTGCTAACCCTACGTGCCTTTTTAATCCATCATAACCTCCCAATTTAGCAGTCAGTAGTGTTAATAATGGACGAAGTCTTTTGCCTCCAGAAGAAATTATATGTGTAACTAATTCTGGTATTAAATTTACCTTGCTATCCATTTTGTCTATTATAACTTTATTGACAGATATAATATCCTTATGAACTAATGCAGTAACTGATTCCAAAGAGTTAAAAGGGTGCATTTTTTCCTGTTGTTTTGAATCTAAGGGAGTCAATTCCAGCTCCTGAAAATATACTTATATTTTAAATTGTTAAAGGCTATTTGGTATAAATACAATATAAGAGATAATTATAAATAATTTTAGCCTAAAGTTACTTATTTTTTAATATATAGTATTATCCATGTTATACAGTATTAAATAAAAATATTAGTTGTTAATAACTTAAGTATAAGTATAGAAGATTAATAAAAATTAATTAAAAATCTAATTATAATCTTTTCCTTATTTTAATAGTGATTTAAACATGGAAATTAATTTAGATAAGTTGTTAGGAGGGAGAGTAGAGCTTTTTCAACCTAAACTAGGTTTTAAGGCTACTACAGATTCTGTTTTACTAGCTGCATCTATACCTTTTAAAAAAGGTGAAAGAGTCTTAGATCTAGGGAGTGGTTTAGGTGCGGCAAGTTTCTGTTTAGCTGCTCGTGTATTAGAAGCAAACGTTATAGGTTTGGAATTAAATGATGATCTTGTAGCTTTAGCAAATAAATCTGCGACACATATGAATGTTACTGATAGAATAAAATTTATATCATGTGATATATTTAACATTGAAAAAAATCTGCATGATTCTTTAATTGATATAAACCATATTTTACTAAACCCCCCTTGGTTTAGTCATAGACCTTTAAAGAGGTTGGAAAACTTAGATAAGAGAATTGCAAAAGTAGAATTAAATGAAGATTTGCATGGATGGTTAAAAGTCTGTAAGTCATTATTATGTAGAAGAGGAAGGCTTACACTAATTCATAGAGCAGAATCATTATCTAAAGTAATATTCTCTCTAGTTAATAATAAATTTGGGGATATTACTATTTTGCCCATAATGTCAAAGTCAGGGGGATATGCTAAAACTATAGTTGTTACCGCATTATCAGGTTCTAAAGCAGGATGTAGCATTATTTCTAATATATATTTACATGATGAATGTGGTAATTACACTAATACTGCGGAGGATATTTTACGTAATGCAAAACCTACGGTATTAGGCTTATAATTTAATTTTTATTGGAATTTACTATGATAAAAAGTTTTTTTAAAAAAAATCCTACAATCGCTACTATTAGACTATCAGGTGTAATAAGTGCTAGGTCAGGTATGCTAGGATCATCTGGTATCAATTTAGCAGAATATGAGCAATCTATAGAAAAGGCATTTACTTTAAGTAAAGTCAAAGCAGTATCTTTAATTATTAATTCACCGGGTGGATCTCCTGTACAGTCTGCTTTAATAGCGGGGCGTATAAGGCAATTGGCAAAAGAAAAAAATATACCTGTTTATGCTTTTATAGAAGATTTAGCCGCATCTGGCGGATATTGGCTTGCTTGCGCTGCAGATGAAATTTTTGCAATGGAAGGTTCGATTGTTGGAAGTATAGGTGTTATTACTTCTGGATTTGGAGCAGTTGAGGCTATAAAGAAGATAGGCATAGAAAGAAGGGTTTATTATGAAGGGAATAGTAAAGGAATGCTAGATCCTTTTCTGCCAGAACAAAAAGATGATATAATACGTTTAAAAGAAATACAGAAAGATTTGCATGAACAATTTGTTTCCTGGGTTAAGGACAGAAGGGGAAGAAGGTTAAAGGGTTCAGATAAAGAGCTATTTAATGCTAATATATGGACTGGTTTAAAAGCTAATAAACTAGGTCTTATAGATGGTTTAGGAGACTATCAAAGTATTTTACAAGATAGATTTGGTGATAAAGTAAAAATTAGAGATTTTACTAAGAAACCGACATGGTTTAAAAAACGATTTTCATTTGGGAGTAATATACATAAAACATCGAACCATTTTACAGATGGAGTTTTAAATACTTTGGAAAATAGGATCCATTGGGCACGGTTCGGATTTTAGTATGCAAGACTTATAATTTACTTATAATTTATTTGTTAAAAGTTTTTATTTATAAAAGGTGTCCGAGTTTATGTTTGGTTTTAGTTTGCCTAAGCTTTTATTACTTACAGTAATTATTCTAGCAGTCTGGTATATTTTTCGTTTTATAGAACGAAGGGAAACAAACCTTGAGAAATCAGATGCCAGTAAAAACTCTAAGTGGGGAAATAAGCCCAAAAAGAGTGAAAGCTCAGATCTAGAAAAATGTTCGAAATGTGGGGCTTATGTATCTGATATGTCTGGCCATTCCTGCAAAAGTTAAAAACCTCAAGCATCAGAAATACAGTATAAATTAAAATTATAAAAAGTAGTATTTATCTTAAAGGGACTTGACGGAGTATCTTATGAAATTAAACAAAGACATGTCTTTTCAAGCTATTATTTCTAAATTAAATAAATTTTGGGAAGAACAAAATTGTTTAATATTACAACCCTATGACTTAGAAGTGGGGGCAGGAACGTTTCATCCAGCAACTTTGCTGAAAGCCTTAGGAAGGAAGCCTTGGAGGTGTGCGTATGTTCAACCTTGTAGGCGCCCAACTGACGGAAGATATGGTGATAATCCTAATCGGTTGCAACAGTACTTTCAATATCAAGTTTTATTGAAACCTTCTCCCATGGATATTCAAAATCTTTACCTAAAAAGTTTGTTCAGTTTGGGTATTAAGAAAGGGTTTCATGATATTCGCTTTGTTGAAGATGATTGGGAAAGTCCTACGTTGGGAGCTTGGGGACTCGGATGGGAGGTATGGTGTGATGGTATGGAAATTTCTCAATTCACCTATTTTCAACAGATAGGAGGAATTGAATGTAGTCCAGTTTCAGGAGAAATTACATATGGTTTAGAGCGATTAGCAATGTACATACAATCAATAGATAATGTATATGATCTTGCTTGGAATAATAATGGTGTAAAATATGGAGATATTTTTTATGAAAATGAGAAGGAGCAATCGTATTATAATTTCGAGATAGCAAGTGTAGATATTTTGAAACAAAATTTCAAAAATGCTGAATCTGAATGTAAAAAGCTTATATTAAATAAGCTGCCAATTCCTGCATATGAACAATGTATTAAATCTAGCCATTATTTTAATGTTATAGATGCAAGGGGGATATTAGGTGTATCTGAAAGAGCTGTTTATATTCAGCGTGTTAGACAAATGGCAAAAGAATGTTGCAATATTTGGTTGCAGATGGAAGAGAAAAATAAAAATAATGTGTGATATGGTCTTAGAATTATTAAGTGAAGAAATTCCTTCAAGCTTACAAAGTAGTTCGGCTATAAATTTGTCTAAACTCATTACTTCGGGAATGGTGAGTTCTGGTTTGACACATGGTACGGTTTCCACCTATTCCACCCCATCTAGACTAGTAATTGTAATAAATAATATTTCTAAAAAAACACCTAAGGTAGATGAATACAAGAGAGGCCCTAATATAAACGCTTCTCAAAGTTCCATTATTGCTTTTAAAAGTATTTATAAATTAGAGGGAAGTATCATTATTCAAGATACGCCTAAGGGAAAATATTATTTTGCAAAGATTACTAAGTTGCCTCAACCCTCACATAAGATTATTAAGAATGTTATTGAAAAAGTAATTACGACTTTTCCATGGAAAAAATCTATGAAGTGGGGAAATAAAAACTTACGTTGGGTAAGGCCGCTACACTCAATATTATGTTTTTTAGATGGTAAAAAAATATCTATTGAGATTGATGGGATATCTTCTGGCATGATAACTAGAGGAAATAAATTTTATTCTACAAAATATTTTAAAGTTGACAATTTTTTAGATTATAAAGATAAGTTATTTAAACAAAAAGTGATTCTTAGTCATTCTGATAGAATTGAGCTTATATTAAAAAAGTGTGAAGAGCTTGCTAAACGGGAAAAACTTAGCTTTATTAAAAATGATGAACTTGTTAATGAGGTGGCTGGGTTAGTTGAGTGGCCGGTGGTGTTGCTTGGTGGTTTTAATGCTGATTTTCTAAATGTTCCTAAAGAAGTTTTGATACATTCTATGAATAAAGACCAAAAATGTTTTCCCCTTTATACTTTGGACGGAAATTTATCTTCAAAGTTTTTAATGGTATCTAATATTGAATCTAAAGATAACGGTTCTGCTATTATACAAGGTAACGAAAGAGTTATGAATGCAAGGTTTTCAGATGCAAACTTTTTCTGGTCTCAAGATTTAAAAATTTCTCCAACTGATCTAGTAGAAAAATTAAAAGATTTAATTTTTAATAGTCAATTAGGATCAGTTAAAGAAAAGGTTGAGAGAATTCAGCAGCTATCTTTATCTATTCATAGACATTTGAATTTATCTGACGATCTCAAGGAAAAGGTAAGATCTGCTTCGAATTTTTGTAAGTGTGATTTAGTTTCTAATATGGTAAGGGAATTTCCTAGCCTTCAAGGCACTATGGGAAAACACTATATTTCTAAGTGGGGGATTGATAATGAAATTGCACAGTCTATAGAAGATCACTATAAACCCCTCGGTCCCAATGATAATGTTCCATATTTAGATGTATCTATTTTAATTGCATTAGCTGATAAAATAGATACTTTGGTCGGTTTTTTTAGCATAAATGAGAAGCCTACTGGTTCAAAGGATCCTTTCGCTTTAAGAAGAACTGCATTAGGCTTAATAAGAATAATAACTGAAAATAAACTATCTTTAGATTTACTTCCTGTAATCCAAGAATCCTATGATTTATACAAAAATCTTGAAATAAAAGATAATTTAGATAACGTTATTTCAGAATTAATGGGTTTTATTAGGGGAAGGTTTTCCGTTTATTTAAAGGAATTAAAAGGAATACCAATAGATTGTATAGAAGCAACTCTTACGGACTCAGTTACAAAGTTATACGATGCGTCATTAAGAGTAGACGCGCTAAATAGTTTTCTTAACCAACCAGAAGGAGGGGATTTATTGCAAGCTTATAGGAGAGCTAGAAATTTAGTTGAAGAAGAAGAAAAGAAAATTGGAAAAAATATTGAAACAAATACTTTAAAAGAGTTATTAATTGAGGAGGCAGAAATAAAATTATCCTCCATACTTTCAGATATTGAATTTACTAAAAGTAAAGATTACTTATCTTCATTAAAAAATATATCTGGAATTAGACAGCCAATAGATCTTTTTTTTGATCAAGTAACAGTGAATGTAAAAGATATGAATTTAAAAAATAATAGACTTTCAATATTAGCAAGAGTACGCAATGTAATAGAGAAAGTTGCTGATTTATCTAAAATTGAGGGATAATGATATGTCAAGATGGACATTTCAATTTGGAGGAGGGGAAGCTGAAGGCACTGCAGGTATGTCTGAATTACTTGGAGGTAAGGGTGCAAACTTGGCAGAAATGAGTAATATAGGAGTATCAGTACCACCTGGTTTTACTATATCAACTGAAGTATGTAACTACTATTATGAAAAAAACTTTTCTTACCCGAATGGTTTATGGGAAGAGGTGGAGTTGGCTCTTGCAAAAGTTCAAGAAATATCAGGTGCAACCTTTGGAGATACTATAAAGCCTTTACTATTATCTGTTAGATCAGGTTCTAGAGCTTCTATGCCGGGTATGATGGATACAGTTTTAAACTTAGGGCTAAATGATGAAACAGTAGAAGGTTTGTCAAAAGAAAGTGGAGATAAAAGATTTGCATATGATAGCTATCGCAGATTTATTCAAATGTATGGAAGTGTAGTTCTAGGGATTGATTACGATAATTTTGAGGAAATTATAGATAATATAAAGCATTCTTCTGATTTTTTATCTGACACTCAATTAACAGGGGAAGATTGGCAAGGTATTGTAGAAAGTTTTAAAACTCTTGTCTTTCAAACTACTAGTAATGCTTTTCCCCAAAACCCTATAGATCAACTTAAAGGTGCTATTGATGCCGTATTAAAAAGTTGGATGAATCAAAGGGCAATTACTTACCGAAAGCTTAATAATATTCCTAGTTCCTGGGGTACTGCTATAAATATACAAGCAATGGTATTTGGAAACATGGGAGAGAGTTCCTGTACTGGAGTAGCTTTTACTCGTAACCCATCTACTGGAAAGTCCGAATATTATGGAGAATATTTAATTAATGCTCAAGGAGAGGATGTTGTTGCAGGAATTAGAACTCCTCAACCTTTAAATAGGCTAAAAGGTCAAAATAAAAACTTGGAAAACATTTCTATGGAAGAAACAATGCCTAAGGCTTACAGTGAGTTAACTAGGATATTTTCCAAGCTAGAATCTCATTATAAAGATGTTCAAGATATTGAATTTACTGTACAGAAAAACAAGCTCTGGATATTACAGACGCGTTCGGCAAAAAGGACAACCTTTGCTGCTATAAAAGTAGCTGTAGATATGGTTAAGGAAGGGAAAATAACTAAAGAGGAGGCCATTATGAGAATTTCTCCTGCTTCTTTAGATCAGCTTTTACATCCTAGATTAGACTCTTCTGCTAAAAAGAATATCATGTCTAAAGGTTTACCTGCTTCTCCTGGAGCTGCTTCTGGAAAAGTAGTTTTTGATTCAGATACGGCTGAAAATTTGGCTAAAAAGGATACAAATGTTATTTTGGTTAGAATAGAAACTAGCCCGGAAGATATTCATGGAATGCATGCCGCAAAAGGAATATTAACAAGTCGTGGGGGAATGACCAGTCATGCTGCTGTGGTAGCAAGAGGAATGGGTAGACCATGCGTGTCTGGAGCAACAGAACTTAAAATAAACTACGAAGAAAAAATTTTATTTGTGAATGATTATAGTATTAGAGAAGGGGAGATTATTACTATTGATGGATCTACAGGAGAAGTAATTTTAGGTGAAGTTGCTACTCTGGCTCCTGAGATGTCTAAAGAATTTATAGAACTTATGAGCTGGGCAGATGAATTACGTAAACTTAAAATTAGAGCTAATGCAGAAACACTTCCTGATGCAAAAACTGCAAAGAATTTTGGTGCTGAGGGTATAGGTCTATGTAGAACGGAACACATGTTTTTTGATCTTGATAGAATTTCAGAGATGAGAAAAATGATATTAGCCAATAAATACACTGATAGAAAAAAAGCTTTAGATAATTTAGCTCCAATGCAACGTAAGGATTTCTTAGATTTATTTAGAGAAATGAAAGATCTTCCTGTAACGGTTAGTCTACTAGATCCTCCACTTCACGAATTTTTACCTAAAGGAAAAGGTGAAATTCAAGAATTAGCTTTAGCCTTAGATCAAAAAGGCTATGAAATTGAAAATAGAATAAAAGAACTTTCAGAACAGAATCCAATGTTAGGTCATAGAGGATGCAGGCTAGGTATTTCTTTTCCAGAAATCTATGAAATGCAAGTTAGATCTATCTTTGAGGCTATGGCAGAGCTAATAAACAACAATGAATCATATCCTCAAGTTGAAATAATGATACCGTTAGTTTTTTCCAAAGAAGAGATAGATATAATAAAAGATTATATATCTAAAGTAGCTAATGAAGTGGAAGAAAAAAAAGAAATTAAACTAAAATATCTTATAGGAACTATGATAGAGCTTCCCAGAGCTGCATTATGTGCGGATGAAATAGCTAAATCTGCAGATTTTTTTAGTTTTGGAACTAATGATCTTACCCAGACTTCTTTGGGTATTAGTAGAGATGATTCTGCTAGCTTTTTAACAAAATATACAGATAAGGGTATATTAAAAAATGATCCATTCATAAGTATAGATAAATCTGGAGTAGGAGAGTTAATTAAAATTGGAATTCAAAAAGGTAGATCAGGCAGTCCTAATTTAAAAATAGGGATTTGTGGAGAGCATGGAGGGGATCCAGAATCAGTTAATTTTTGCCATATATGTGGACTAGATTATGTTTCCTGTTCACCATACAGAGTGCCAGTTGCACGACTTGCAGCTGCCCAGGCAGCAATAAATAAAGCAAAATAATATTATATATTAATTTTTATAATAGCCTTTTCTGTAGTAAGTATTTTATTTTGATTGATTGCTTCTAATATTATTTCTTTTCTTAATAGAGCTAATCCATTTTGTAAGTATGAAGATTTCATAACACCCGCAAATTTTTTTTCAAAAATAATTTCTGTGCCTATCTTAGGTGTTTCGCCTTCAATCGACACAGCAACTAATTCCTTTTTTATTGTCCCACGATTTTTTTGACGGGCTGTATTTTCTTGTCCAATAAAACATCCTTTTGTAA
>CAYMQD010000294.1:0-2826 GCA_964392475.1 uncultured Alphaproteobacteria bacterium | reverse complement strand
TGTCGCAAATGGCTACTATTTCACAGCTATCTATATCTTTATACATTTTCAAATGTTGTTCACCTACACCTAATCCAACAACACCTACTTTTATTTTTTTCAATTTTATATCTCTTCTTTTTCCAGTAGAAGTTTTTTCTGTTCTTTCATATTTAAAATTAGTAAATCTACAGAATCTTTAATTGCAATATCTGTAAAGCTTGAGTTACCTGCATCAAAAACAGTGTCTTGGCCTTCAAAGGACAATGATTTTAATGCCTCTATATATCTCCATCCCGCTTCTTTATAGATTTTGGACTGTTCTTTTGTTAATTTAAATAGATTGTTTCGAAGCGTCTTATGCAAGTCCATTAGGTTTTTTTCTAATATTACACTAGGCAAAAAATCATATTCATTATGCTTAGAAAAAACGAATGCTGGCTTTCCAATACATGCTGCTTCTATTGGAATTGTTCCAGTAACAGTCGCTACCCCCAGAGAATTTACCAGAAGCTCCCTACTAGAAACAGAAGGGTCTGCAAAAATAAGATTTGGTAATTTAAATAATTCTTGGTAATAGTTAGCTCCACGAGATCCAATACTTAGTGTATGTTCTTTTACCATCAGGTTATATTTACTTGGCAAACAAACAGATAATTGTTTTATTATTGCTAATGAATTATTAAATTCTTTGGCTAAAAAATTAGTTCCTAGTTCAGGTTCTAGTTGAGATAAATACAATAAGTAAGGCTTAGACTTAAGTATATTTTTTTTTCTATTTAGTAATTTTCTTAGAGTATTAGACTCGCTCCATTTAGTATAACTGTATTTAATAGTTGCTATATAGGGTTGTCTGCTTTTTTTCTTAAAAAGCACACCCTTTTTTAAATCATTAATTACAAAATCTAAACGCTCAACTGATCGTAGTAAAACATCTTTTAATAGGTTTTTAATACTACATATACGTCTAAAATAGACATCGTTTCCCTTAGCATACCCAGGGGTTTCCAATTTATTTATATTTGAAGGAATAAAATTCTTAGTTCTATTCCATTTCTTCTCTAACTGTAATGATGAATTAAATGCTCCAAAACTCCACATTACCAGAGATTTATAACGTGATTTAACAGGATACGTAAAAGGAACAAAATTTTCTTTACATATATAATGAACTGGCATGCATCCTTTATCTGGTCTCTTAATAACTAAGTCTATTTTTTCCTTTTTAAAAAGATTTTCAAAAAACTCAAACTCATCACACAAAGTTTTTATATAGTTTTCGTATTCCAAATCAGGTTTTAATTTAGCATAAGGATGTCTAGGCGCATAACTTAAATAATAAGTTGCTACATTCCTATCTAGCTGAACCAAATCCTGAAAAAAAGAAATATTGTATTTTTCCTCATATGCTGAAGCAGTCTCATAAATATTTTTAGAACCATACTTATTATTTTTTTCAGGATTCAAAATAGAATCCATATAAATTACTTTATCTCTTTTAGTAATTATACCTTCGTAAGCAGTAAGATACGAACTGTTAGGAATTGCTAATATTACCTTAACATTAAATCTTACACTAAGCTCTTTTAAAATTTGCACGTAAAAACCTTGATGGTCTCTTAGAGAAAATATTAAAACTTTTAAAGATTGATCTTTCATTTATTACTCTATTCAATTGTTCAATAATTTATTTTGGAGGAAATTTGAGTGTCCAACCGTTTTGCTTAGGCTCCCAAATTTCTGGGTTACGGTGCTTATCAATTATATCATAAAATTCCAACTCAGAAATTTTTAAAAAACTTTTAACTTCTTCAAAATGGGTTGAAGGAAACTCACTATCATATTTCTGCACTAATTCAAGAGCATCTTTTCTAGTTATTAATTTTCTGTGTATAAGCCTTGAACTATCACGAGTAGCTCTACCAAATCCAAATTTTATATATTGTAAGTAGTAATATAAATCATCAATTTTGTCATCTAGACTATCATAATTCGTGAACGTTCCATCTGTTCTACCTTTCAAAGCTGTTTGAAAGTTTATTTTTTGTTTTATAAAATCGTAATTTCTTTTCACATCCCAAGGGAAAAAATAAGTAAAATACATTGCTTTAATATTTTTTTTATGGACCAAATCCAAGTCTGGATAAACATATGGAGCAAGATCTTTGTCTGAAATTTCCTCGTCAACCCAATTTCTTGGATCATCTCCTATATTATGTTCAAACACCTCAGCAAGATCTCTAATTTTTCTATGTTCTTCACTTAATAGTCTACCCCCATATTCTACTTCTCCATGTTCTGCGTAAAACACCAACGGGATATCATATTTTACAGCTACCTGCATAGGTATAGTATTTATGCCTGCATCCCAATGAACCTTCGGATTACCTCGTTCAATAAAAAAGCGCTTAGATAATTTTCTTGAAACTTTTATATTTGCTGTAAAAAACAAACTATCAAACCCTAGTTTTAATAATTCATTCCTATTATTGTTTCCCACTTCATTAGGTATCAATGGCGAAAACGTTACTAAAAGAGGATTTAACCCATATTCAAATTTTAATTTATAAGCAATATATGAACTATCTTTTCCTCCACTCCATGGAACAATACAGTCATACTTACTGTTTTTAGTTTTATAGTCCTTTATGATTTCTTTAAATTCATTTTCTTTTGATACCCAATCAATATTTAACTTTTCATCAGCATTTGTACAAGCGTTGCAAACCCCTTGTTCATTAAATTGTACACGAGGTCTTGTATCAGGAGTCAAACAAGAAGTGCAGTAATTAACCATTTTATAACCTTATGATTCAATAATTTGATATTTGTATTGACCATTATTAA
>CAYMQD010000293.1:0-4022 GCA_964392475.1 uncultured Alphaproteobacteria bacterium | reverse complement strand
ATATGTTGCCAAAACTGACACATATATAGAAAAAGATGCATCTGTAAATGAACACATAGATAGAATGAGACATTCAGCAACTAGGGCTTTATTTGAAAGAACTGATGTAATTATAGTAGCTTCTGTGTCATGTATATATGGAATAGGATCAGTTGAGACTTACTCTTCTATGATATTAGAACTAGTATCTAAACAAAAAATTAACCGAGATGCTCTCATAAAAAAACTTGTAGAACTCCAATACAAAAGAAACGATACAAATTTTATTAGAGGAACCTTTAGAGTTAGAGGAGATACTATAGAGATTTTTCCTTCACATTTAGAAGACCGCTCATGGAGAGTTTCTTTTTTTGGTGATGAAATAGACTACCTAGAAGAATTTGATCCACTTACTGGAAAAAAATCAGAAAATTTATTTAAAATTAGAGTTTATGCTAATAGTCACTACGTCTCTCCTAGACCAACACTAAAACAAGCAATAAAAAATATTAAAAAAGATTTAAAAACTCAATTAAAGTTACTTGATAAAGAAAAAAAATTTCTTGAATATCAAAGATTAGAACAAAGAACTAATTTTGACCTTGAAATGCTAGAGGTTAGCGGCAGCTGTGCAGGAATAGAAAATTATTCTAGATATCTTACAGGCCGCAAACCAGGAGAAGCACCTCCTACGCTACTAGAATATTTACCTAATAACGCATTGATATTCATAGATGAGAGTCATGTAACAGTCCCACAGTTACGTGGCATGTACAAAGGAGATTATAGCAGAAAATCCACCCTATCTAATCATGGTTTTAGATTACCTTCTTGTATAGATAATAGACCTCTTAAATTTGAAGAATGGGATACAATGCGACCACAGTCGGTCTTTATTTCAGCTACTCCTGGCCCATGGGAACTCGAGCAAACTAGAGGTGTATTTGTAGAACAAATTATTAGACCTACTGGATTGGTAGATCCAATATGTAAAGTAAGACCTGTATTAAATCAAGTAGATGATTTGCTAGCAGAATCTAGAAAAACTATAGATAAAAACCTCAGAGTTTTAATAACAACATAAACAAAAAAAATGGCTGAAGATTAAACAGAATATATGGATGAAGCTGGTCAAAAGGTTAGGTATCTTCATTCTGATATTGATACACTTGAAAGGGTAGAAATTATAAAAGATTTAAGATTAGGAAAATTTAATATCCTTGTCGGTATAAATTTATTAAGGGAAGGATTAGATATACCAGAATGCGGACTTGTAGCAATACTGGATGCAGATAAAGAAGGATTTTTAAGATCAAAAACTTCTTTAATTCAAACTATTGGCAGAGCAGCAAGAAATATTAACGGAAGAGTTATATTATATGCTGACAACTTGACTAATTCTTTAAAGGAAGCTCTATACGAAACAGAAAGAAGAAGGGAAAAACAACTCCATTGGAACAAAATAAATGGTATCATACCTAAGTCTGTAGTAAAAGAAGTTAAGGATATTATGCCAGATTTCTCTGCTTCTGATAATACCTACACTGCGGAAATGTTTAAAGAAGATAAAAAGGAACAATACGACAATATAGATAACTTAATAGACAATTTAAAGGAAAGAATGTTGGATGCTGCAAAAAATCTAGACTTTGAAAAAGCAGCCGAGTATAGAGATCAAATAAAATTTTTGAATAACAGTAAACTTGGGATTAAAAGCAAAAAACCTAGAGTGATTTCAAAATAATTTGTTCATAAGCTGTATATGTTTTATTACCAGAAAATATTAATTTTACTATAACCTTGCAAAGCAAAAACATAAATGAATATTACCAAAAGAAATTTTAATTTAACACATAGCCCTGGGACTACGTTTATTACAGGAGGAGCCAAAAGAATTGGCTCGGAAATAACTAAAATACTTGCAGAAGAAAAATCTCCAATTGCAATTCATTATAAATCATCAAAAAAACAAGCTGAGTTACTGGCTAAAGAAATAACTTCTAAAAAAAATAATAATGTAAAAACTATATATGCTAATTTAGCTGAAGAAGAAGACATAAAAGCAGCCTTCAAAAAAGTTAATGAGGAACTTGGTCCTATCACATGTCTTGTAAACAACGCATCCTCTTTTGTATTAGATGATATTAATACAAGCACTAGAAGTCTCTGGGACCAACATATGGAAACAAACCTAAGGGCCCCATTCTTGCTATGCCAGCTGATGGCTAAAATGCTTCCAAAAAATTATAAAGGAAATATCGTTAACATAATAGATGAAAGAGTCTTAAATCTTACCCCTCATTTTTTGAGTTACACTATTTCAAAATCTGCTTTGTGGACCATGACCCAAACTTTAGCCTTAGCATTGGCACCCAACATAAGAGTAAACGCAGTTGGTCCTGGACCTACACTTCCAAGTGACAGACAAACTTTACTCCAATTTGAAGAGCAGTGCCTAAGAATGCCTCTAAAGCGTGGAACCACACCTAAAGAAATTGCTGAAACAGTAAAATATATACTAAGTATGCCAGCGATGACTTGACAATTAATTAATTTAGACGGAGGACAACATTTAGGTTGGGCACAACCCTCATCTGATGGACAAAAAGATGACTAATAACCCTTTAGAAAAAAATATTTTTAGAAGTATATTTGTAAAAAACCTAGAGGTTGAATGTATGGTTGGTGTAAAAATTCATGAAAAGAAAGCTAAGCAAAAACTTATTATCTCAACACATCTAAAAGTTGAACATAAAGAACACAAAGATGATATAAAAAATCTTATATCTTATGAACATATAGTTAACATTATAAGAGACATTACCTCTGATGAACATATTTATCTGGTGGAAAGTATTGCTGAGAAAATTGCAAATTCTTGTCTTAAGATAACTAATTGTATAGAAGTCGAAGTAACTGTAGAAAAAACTGAGGTTCTAAAAGGTGAGGCTACTGTAGGCGCTACTGTAAAACAAAAAAATAAAACTAAATTAATACAATAATTTAGCTCAATTTCTACATTATTATCTATTTTATTCACAATAAAGTTATTTTTTTTCTTGACCTATAAAATAACTTGTAAAATACGGTTAATACAATCTTAAAAGTATAATTTCACTAATAAATACAAATAGTTAAGATATACATTTGTATTATGCCTATTTTTTAAGCAAATACATTATTAATGGCATTTTGCTTAGATTTATGATGTAAAAATATATGTTTTTCCACAGGCTTATCAACAGATTCGGTGGATTGTTATATACTTTAATTAAAGTAACAAATATTCTAATATAAAGTAAAATAAATACACTTGAAGAAAAGCATTTGAATAAAGAAGAAAACATAAATTTAATTGTAAAAGATGCAATTTTAACTTTCCCTAAAAAGCCTGGGATATACCAAATGCTTAACAAAAAAAATGAAGTATTATATATAGGTAAAGCAAGAATTCTTAAAAATCGTATAACTAGTTATCTTAATACATCTAGATTAAGTAATAGAATACGCAAAATGATGTTGCTAGTTAATTCTATTGAATGCACTGTCACAGATCATGAAGCTTCTGCTCTTCTCCTTGAAGCAAATATGATAAAAAGATTTAAACCTCCTTATAACATTTTACTCAGAGATGACAAATCATATCCTAATATTTTACTAAGGCTTGACCATAAGTGGCCTACGCTAGTAAAACATAGAGGTAAAAAAAAGATGAAAGGTAAATATTTTGGGCCTTTTGCTTCAGCCACTGCAGTAAATAATACACTTAATACACTTCAAAAAGTGTTTCCCCTCAGAAGCTGCTCAGATACAGAATTTAAAAATAGAAATCGTGCGTGCCTGCAATATCAAATTGGTCGTTGTTCAGCACCATGTGTAGGAGCCATAAAAGAATCTAAGTATGAGTTAATAGTAGAAGAAGCCTTAAAATTTTTATCAGGTAAAGCCCAATCCCTACAAAAAAAAATATATTTACAAATGGAAAAGGCATCTAAATTACAGGAATACGAACGAGCAGCAGTTTTACGAGACCGACTTAGAGC
>CAYMQD010000292.1:0-3611 GCA_964392475.1 uncultured Alphaproteobacteria bacterium | reverse complement strand
TTTGCCATTGAGAAACGTTCCTGTTGCAAGAATAACTTTAAAGGAATTTACGTTTTGGCCATCTGCTAATATAACGCCCCTGCATCTATAATTTTTTATGATTAAATCATCCACTGCAGCATTAATAACTTCTAAATTACTTTGTTTTAAAACTATTTTTTGAATAAATTGTCTATATATAAACCTATCAACCTGGCATCTTGGCCCATGGACAGCCGGCCCTCTACTTTTGTTTAACACCCTGAATTGAATTCCTGAAAAGTCTGCTGCTTTTGCCATTATACCATCTAATGCATCGATTTCACGGACCAAATGGCCTTTCCCAACACCTCCCACTGCTGGATTACAAGACATCTCTCCAATAGTTTCTATGTTATGGGTTATAAGAGCTGTCTTTACGCCTATTCTTGCTGCAGCTAGAGCCGCCTCAACTCCTGCATGTCCTCCTCCCACTACAACTACATCATAATTTTTCATATTTTAAAATCTCATACACAAGTTAAATAAGTAAAAAATAAAATGTTTCACGTGAAACAATTGATACTTTATCCAAGTTTAAAATGAAGTATATAATAAATCATAATTCACTTTCCAATACAAAAGTTAGAAAATATTGAATCTAAAATTTCTTCTATGTCAATCCTACCTGTGATTCTTCCAAGTGAATATGCCGCGCTCCTTAAATGCTCTGCTATTATCTCTTCATCTATCGCTTCCACAGCAGCATCTAGAGAATCAGCCGTTTCATTAAGCCCATTAACATGTCTTTCTCTAGCAAGTGGAACTTCATGATGTCCGAAAAAACTTAACTGAGACTCAATTTTATTTCCAATAATTAGGATTAATTTATCTATCCCCTCTTCTGTATAACAACTTAAGCGAATAGCGCTAGTAGGTATTGCTTCAGAAGATTTTTTTCCCAATAAATCAATTTTATTCCATACCTCAATATCCGATTTAATTTTTTTGCTACTAGGATTATTAGAATCGATAACATTTATTATTAAATCTGCTTCTTCCATCCAAAGTTTTGTTCTTTTAATGCCTTGTGCCTCAATTTCATCTTTTGCTTTCCTTAATCCTGCTGTATCTGCCAGTATGACGGGCCATCCTAATATATCCATTCTAACCTCTATTACATCTCTAGTAGTTCCTGCTGTCTTAGAAACAATTGCCATATCTTTACCAGATAAACAATTAAGCAAACTAGATTTTCCTACATTCGGTTGTCCAACTAAAACAACCTTTATTCCTGTCCGTATTAACTGGGCCGTCTTTCCTAAATTAACATGGGAACGAATTTCTGCAGATAGTTTTTTTGCCTCTTTATCAATTGAAATTGTATCGGGAACATCTTCTTCCTCTATAAAATCTAATATGCTTTCAATCTTAGATAATATCTCAACCGTCTGTTTTCTCCATTTTTCAGTAGGTTGTGATAATGTCCCATCTATGTGTTTGTTCGCAAGCTTTCTCTGCTGAGACGTATCCGCAAGTATAAGGTCTTCTATTGCCTCTGCCTGTACAAGGTCTATACGCCCATTTAATAGAGATTTTTTTGTAAACTCTCCTCGTTCTGCCGGCCTTAATCCTGGTATTTTTGAAATAGCCTCTAAAACATCTTTTACTACAGATCTGCCACCATGAAGGTGAAATTCCACTAAATCCTCTCCCGTATACGTTGATGGTCCAGGGAACCATACTACCATAGCTGAATCTAATTTTGAGTAATCTGATTTCATGGCAAAGGGGTCTTTGAGGTCCTTAAGGACCATTTTCTTTGGGGTAATTACTGTTCCAGTAAGCAACACCAGTACTTCCTTAGATTTAGGACCTGTAACCCTAACAATAGCAATTGCAGATGGAAGCAATCCTGACGACAGCGCAAATATTGTTTCATTCATTTGTCTTATTGTTTTCAATTTTTAAATGTTCAACATGTTGATCAAGAAGAATATGTTTCTCCGTTATGTAATCAATATCATTTTTATTTTCCACACGATACCATATTCCTTCCGGATAAATTACCATACATGGTCCTTCTTCACATCTGTCTAAACACCCAGAAGTGTTAACCCTTATATCTAACAGACCTAACTCTTTGATTTTTAGTTTCATATAGTTTCTAAGTTTGAGAGAACCCTTTTTTGCACAGCATCCCCGAGGATGACCTTCTTCTCTATTGTTTATACAAAAGAAAATATGCTTCTTATAATATAATTTAGCCATTTTTAGAACTTTCTGTATATTTTGTATATTTTTAATTATTTAAATCAATAACTATTTACTTGATGTTATATTTAATAATAGATTTAATATTACAAAGAAAGTTTGTAAAATTTAAAATAAATATTTAGAGAAAAAAATGCCATCAGGATATATAGAAATTGAAAAATTTGAAGAAGGAACATATAAAGGTTTCGTAACTGCCCCAGCCACAGGAATTTATCCTGGAATACTTTTATTACATGATGTATTTGGACTAGATGCAATCATTAGATCTATTGCAGAAAGATATGCTGCTTTTGGATACACAACTCTTGTTCCTGATTTGTTCTGGAGGCAAAAGCCGGGCTGCGAATTAAATAGTAACACAGATGCTGGGGTAAAAGAGTCTGTTGAGCTTTTTGAAAACTTTGATGAAGAATCTGCTACTAAAGATATATCTATTGCTTTGCGTTGGCTTAGAGAGTCCCCACAATGTAATGGTCTTACAGCGCCCATTGGATTTGGAATGGGTGGCAAACTATCCTATTTGGTTGGGTGTTGGTTTGATGTAGAAGCAAGTGTCTCTTACTATGGTAGAAATATAGATAAAGTTTTAGAAGAAGGAAGCCGAATACGTCGTCCTATGCTATTGCATTTAGCAGAAAACGATACCCATACTTCCAAGGCAGCACAAATCAATATAATAAATTTTTTTGAACCTCAAAAAACAGTTTCTGTAAACCAATATAAAAATTGTAATCAGCAATTTATAGATCCCTGGAATAAATTGTATAATAGATCAGAAAGTGAAATTGCGGAAATTAAAACACTAGAACATATAAATCACTCATTTAAAAATCCATCCACTGCATAATAATTTTAAAGGAAATAAAAATGGACACGATCAATGCAATCCAGATACATAAGCCAGGAGGTCCAGAAGAGCTCAAATGGGAAAAAATTCAAATAGGAGCGCCTGGAGAAAATCAACTAAGAATAAAACATACATATATTGGTTTAAATTATATAGATACATATCATAGGTCAGGATTATATCCTATGCCTAATATGCCTGGTATAGTGGGAATGGAAGCTTCTGGTATAGTAGAATCTATAGGGGCTAGCGTTAATGAGTTTTCTATAGGTGATCGCGTTGCTTATGCCGCGGCTCCTCCTGGAGCGTATGCAGAATCTAGAATTATTAATGAGGATAAAGTAGTAAAAATTCCGGATAGTGTCCCTGATGACGTAGCAGCTGCTATGATGTTAAAAGGAATGACTGTAGAATACCTTATTTTTAGAACCTATGACGTAAAACCAGGCACTACTGTCCTCTTTCACGCAGCAGCAGGTGGAGTTGGACTTATTGCTTGTCAATGGCTAAAAATGAAAGGAGCAACAAT
>CAYMQD010000291.1:0-3431 GCA_964392475.1 uncultured Alphaproteobacteria bacterium | reverse complement strand
ATAAAGTACTCTTTGCCAAGGTTCATTTCCCTCTGTCATTTTTATACGCCAATCTAGCGGATCCCATCCACCAGCAATAGCAACTTCATCAACCATTTGCTCAATAAAAAAACTATTAGAGTTGGATCCCGGAGCACGATGGGGACCTACAGGAATATTAGATCGAACAGCACTATACTCATGTCTTCTATTAGGTATTATATATGGCATATTTACAACACCCCTAGTGGAATACCTAGGTTCCTTCTCTTCTCCTACTACGTGGGTAAGCAAAGAATCTGGTAGGCCATTAGCACCAATGGAAGCCACATATTTTGCCCAAAATGGAGGCCTTTGAGAGTCTTGACATATATCCTCTTCTCGTGACCATATTAACTTTACAGGATTATGAACTTGCTTAGAAATTTCCACTACTTGCCTTACAATATCAACACAGTATCCATTTCCAAAACCCCCTCCAATAAAAGTCTGATGAAAATATATTTCTTTAGGGTCACGTTTAAGTTGTTCTGAAGCATCTAAAAGAGAACGTGCAGTATCTTGGGAAAATGACCAAACATCAACTCTATCTTTCTTTACGTCTGCAACTGCTGACGGAGGCATCATTGTCGCGTGAGTTTCAAAGGGCCGAGAATATTCTCCTCTAACTATTTTTTTAGATTTTGTTATAATGCTTTTTACTAAATTAGAGTTAATACCTTCTCCTATTTTGTAACCCGGATTACCTTCCTTATCTTCTATAAGATCACCACCAGCAGTTAAACACTGTTGTGCTTCTTTAAATTGACTAGAATTACTTATATTTATTCCATTACCGTAATCCCATTTTACAGGCATAATATCTAAAGCGTTTTTTGCTCTATACCAGCTATCAGCAACAACAGCTACGCCACTATGTAAATCTCTATTTCCATTTTTACCTTTTTCAGGAATTAATTCCACAGCAGCAATAACTCCAGGTAGGTCTTTAATAACGCTAAAATCAAAGCTTTTAAGCATTCCTCCAGGAACCGGGCAAGCTGTAACAGCTGCATAAACCATATTTGGTAAATGTATATCTATTGGATATTTAGCACTCCCATCTGTTTTTACTTTTACATCTATCCTAGGTATATCTTTTCCAAGAAGCCACCAGTCCTTAGGTTCTTTTATATCAGGCTCCTTATCAATTTTTATGTTAGCTGCAATTTCTGCAAACTCTCCATAACTACCTTTTTTATTTTTATAACTTAAAGTGCCTTGGTATGCTTTAATCTCATTGCGAGATACCCCCCAAGTATTAGCTGCTGCTTGTTTAAGTCTCTCGCGCGCAGATGCTCCCGCTTGCATGATATATGGATGTCTAGATCTAACAGTGCGGGATCCACCAGTAGAGGTAGTTACATACACATTATTAGTTCGAACATGAAAATTTGCATCAGCAAATTCAGCTCGAATATTTTTCCAAGGAACGTTTAGCTCTTCAGCTATCATCATTGGTATTGATGTAAAAGCTCCCTGTCCCATTTCCGTTTGAGGTGTTTTCACAGTTACTATTCCATTAGGACTAATTGACAACCAGGCATTTATTTCATTTATTTTCTTGGATGACGTGTCAATGTTAGCTGCATTTGACATAGGAAAATGAAAGCCCAATACTAAACCACCACCTGCTACTAAACTATTTTTTAAAAATTTACGACGTGATATTTTGATTCTATTCATAACTATTCACCATCAAGCTTTGGAATTGCTCGATATCTTATTAGTTAACTGCCCTTTTATTTCTGAAGCTTTATGTATGGCTTTTCTAATACTTATATATGCTCCACATCGACATATATTACCTGCCATAGCTAAATCAATCTGGCGATCAGTTGGGTTAGGCGTATGTTCCAGTAACGCAGCTGCCGTCATAATTTGACCTGATTGACAATATCCACATTGAGGAACTGTATTTTCAATCCAGGCTTTCTGAACAGGATGCTTCCCATCTTCTGAGAGGCCTTCAATAGTGGTTACTTTTTTTCCAACTGCAGAAGCTACAGGTATGCTACAAGACCTGACTGGTTTTCCATCAACATGCACTGTGCATGCACCACACTGCGCAATTCCACAGCCATACTTTGTTCCTGTCAGACCTATTACCTCTCTAATTATCCACAACAAAGGTAATTCAGCATCTGCTTCAACATTATACAATTCACCATTAACTTCAAGATTAATAATCATGTTCCACCATCTATAAGGTAAATATCATAACATAAATTATCAAGTACGTTAACTATAGACTTTAATAAAGCTGTATTTAGGAAATCAGTATAAGATTATTTAATCTATGTTTAAAATAAAATGGTATTATTTATTAAAAAACATAGTTTAGTTAATAAAGTTAATCTTTAAATGGATCTGATTTAATCCACTCAATTGTTTCTCTTAACATTGTTGAAAAATCTCTAATTTTAATACCTAAACTGTTACGCCGGCTAAAGTCAAATCCAGTAGGAGGAATTGCAGTTTCTGTTATAGGTATCGGCATTTTCATTTTTGGTAATAATTTCTGACATTCAGCATATATATCTTGCCAGTGAAAACTTCCATAAACACCAAAATATCTGCCAGATGCATCAGGATTCTCGTAAGCCGAAAGAAAAAGATTTGCAAGGTCCCTTAAATGTATCATTGAAGCAGAATCATTAGGTGTTTTTTCATGCCGCGCCCCACCCCCTTCTATAATCCGTTTTAGCCAAATAAAGGGATTATGTTGCATATGTTCTGGAAGAACAGCATCACCATATAAACCTGTAGGAAGAATAATAGAAATCCTCATGCTTTTTTCCCTACAAAATTTAAGAGCTGCTTTTTCCATAAATGTTTTTGTGGCTGAAGTGTATTTTTTTTCCTTACATTGCTCTTCTTCATTTGACCAATGATCAACTTCATTTTTAATTGGAACTGGAGTAGAAGGATTTGTACTAGAAGTAGAAGAGCAAATTATTACATTACGTATCCCTACTTTGCATGCTGTTCTAAGAATATTAAGGCATCCATCTATAGTTGGCATTATAATTTCTCTATAACCTCTAATATTATCCATTTCACGAGCCGGTGTACCATCTAATCCGCTATAAGTAGGAATAAGACATGCAATAAAAACTGCATCAGTTCCTATGAGCGGTTCATAGAGTTCTTCTTCATTTGACATGTTTGCCTTAAAAAGATTAAGGCGTTCCCCCCCGGGTAACGCTTTAATATATTTTGACCTTTTAGATGCGTTTACATTTCTCATCGTGCCATTTACGGTATACCCCTTCTCAAGAGCGCATCTCACTATACTAGATCCAACTAAGCCACTGGCTCCTATAACACAAATTTTTTTTGGTTTATCCATATATATTGCACCTAGAAGAAATATAAATTTTTGAATACATTGGTTGCGGGGGTAGGATTCG
>CAYMQD010000290.1:0-3103 GCA_964392475.1 uncultured Alphaproteobacteria bacterium | reverse complement strand
TATTTACTCTAAAGCCTTAACAAGAATTGTCTTTTGTTCTTCCATATGCTTACTAAGTTGCCCTGTAGCCGGTGAAGCAGCTTTTTTCCTTCCAACATATATAGGTTTTTTATGAACAAATTTATGTTCTTGCATAATATTCTCTATAAATGGAGCAACAAAACTCCATGCTCCCATATTTCTAGGTTCCTCTTGACACCATATCACTTCTGATTTTGTATAACCTTGCAACATTCTGTTTAATTCATCATAAGGAAAAGGATAAAGTTGTTCTACGCGCATTATATGAGCATCGCTCTTTTTTAATGTCTCCCTATGGCTTTTTAAATCATAATAAATCTTACCACAGCAAATAATTAATTTTTTAGATTTTTTTATATTTTTAAGCTCATTTGTTTCAGGAATTATAGTAAGAAATTTTGATTCCTTAGAAAACTCTTTTATACTTGAAACAGCTTGTTTGTTTCTTAATAATGATTTTGGAGTAAAGACTACAAGCGGTTTTCTGAAAGATCTATGGATTTGTCTCCTTAACACATGAAAATAGTTAGCAGGAGTAGTACAGTTTACTATTTGTATATTTTCTTCCGCGCAAAGTTGTAAAAACCTCTCTAATCTAGCAGATGAATGTTCGGGTCCTTGCCCTTCATACCCATGAGGAAGCAGTAAGATTAATCCCGACATTCTTAACCACTTAGATTCACCAGAAACTATAAACTGATCAATGATCATTTGAGCTCCATTTGCGAAATCACCAAATTGTGCCTCCCACAATACTAAGGTATTTGGTTCAGCTAAGGTATAACCATACTCAAAACCTAAAATGGCAGCCTCAGAAAGAGGACTATCTACAACCTCAAACTTTGTATCATTTGATACGTTTTCTAGAGGAACATACCTTTCTTCTGTATTCTGGTCTATCATCACGGCATGCCTTTGAGAAAATGTTCCCCTTCCACAATCTTGTCCGCTTAGTCGAACACTAAATCCCTCATACAGTAAGGTTGCAAATGCTAGAGCTTCTGCAGAAGCCCAATCTATATCTTTGCCAGAATCTATAGCCTTTTTTCTGTTTTCCAACTGTCTTACTACTTTTTTATTCAAGGTATAGTCTGCTGGTTCTTTATTAAGTTCATTAGACAATTTTTTAATTATCTTAGTATCTACTGCAGTATTGTCTTGATCACCTTTATCTTTTTGCCAAGAACCCTTGAATCCACTCCATGACCCCTCCAGCCAATCTGCCTTATTTGGTTTATAGCTTTTACTAGACTCAAAATTTTTCTCTAAGAGTATATTCCAATCACTATAAATTGTTTCACACTCATCTTTTGTTAATATTCCTTCCTCTACGAGTGTTTTAATATATATATTCCTTGTAGTAGGCAATTTAGAAATCTCTCGGTACATTAAAGGTTGAGTAAATGCAGGTTCATCCCCTTCATTATGACCTTGTCTTCGATAACAAAACATGTCTACAACTACGTCTTTATTAAATTTCTGTCTGAATTCAATAGCTATTCTAGATGCATACACTACTGCCTCAGGATCATCTCCATTAACATGTAGAATGGGAGCCTGTATCATTAATGCAACATCAGAACAATATGGGCCAGAACGAGAATTTACTGGATTAGTAGTAAATCCAATCTGATTATTAACAATAAAATGTATGGTTCCGCCTATTTTATACCCTTTTAGCTCAGACATGTCTAAAGTTTCTGGAACCAATCCTTGGCCTGAAAAAGCTGCGTCACCGTGCATTATTAAAGCAATAACTTTTTTTCTTTCAGAATCTTTCCTTTGCTCTTGTTTAGCTCTAACCTTTCCTATAACCACAGGATTTACTGCCTCTAAGTGTGAAGGGTTTGCTGTAAGAGATAGATGTACTTTATTTCCATCGAAAGTTCTATCTGATGAAGTTCCTAAATGATATTTCACATCTCCAGATCCTTGAACATCAGAAGGATTAGAAGAATTACCTTGAAATTCAGAAAATATGGCTTCAAATGGCTTTCCCATAAAATTAGCTAATACATTAAGACGTCCTCTATGTGGCATACCTACAATTACTTCTTCTACTCCTAATTTTCCTCCATATTTTAAAATCTGTTCTAATGCAGGAATTAAGGACTCTCCTCCTTCTAGACCAAAACGTTTGGTGCCGGTGTATTTTCTATCTAGAAACTTTTCAAAAATCTCTGCAGCTGTAAGCCTCTCTAAAATAGCCTTTCTTCCATTAGCCGTAAATTCTAACTGTCCCGCCTCTCCTTCTATTCTTTTCTGCAACCATCTTCTTTGCTCTGGGTCTTGAATATGCATATATTGAAAACCTAATTTTCCACAATAAATAGATCTTATTTTTGTTAAAATTTCTTTCATTGTAGCTTTTTCCATACCAAACACATCATCAAGAAATACATTTCTATTTAAATCTTCTTCCTTAAATCCATAAAATAAGGGGTCTAATTCTTGGTATGTTTTTTTCTCCGCAATTCCTAAGGGGTCAAGATTTGCCTCCAAATGACCTAACACCCTATAAGATCTTATTAGAAGTCTTGCCCTAATAGCATCTAATGCTGATGTTTTTAAATCTGACACATCTGAAGTAAAGTGATCAGATTCAGTAAAAGAATCATTTTGTAAGAATAAAATAGCACCTTCATCCAGATCATCAAAAAAATTGACCCAATCACTACTTAGTCCTTTTGGATCTTTTTCGTAAATTGATAAAAGTCTTCTTAATTCTGATATGTTCTCTGTAGTTTCCATATTACTTAATCTTATAAAATTAGATTCAATTATTCAAAACTTTTGCTAAAGTTTCTCCTAAGGCAGCTGGAGATTCTGAAATATGAACACCTGCTACTTTAAGAGCTTCAATTTTATCTTCCGCTTTTCCAGTTCCCCCAGAAATAATTGCTCCTGCATGACCCATTCTTTTTCCTGCAGGTGCAGTAAGTCCAGCTATAAAGGCAACTATAGGTTTATTTTCTCCTTTAAAGCTTCTTATCAACTCTGCCGATTCTTCTTCAGCACTTCCACCTATTTCACCAATCATTACAATAGCTTTTGTTTCATTATCAGCCAGAAATAATTCCAA
>CAYMQD010000289.1:0-6195 GCA_964392475.1 uncultured Alphaproteobacteria bacterium | reverse complement strand
CATTTTTAAAGCTGCCAAAAATGCCTCCTGTGGTATTTCCACATTTCCTACTTGTTTCATCCTTTTTTTACCTTTTTTCTGTTTCTCCAATAGTTTCTTTTTTCTCGTTATATCTCCTCCATAACATTTTGCTGTTACATCTTTTCTAAGTGCGTTAACTGTTTCTCGTGCAATGACCTTTCCTCCTATAGCTGCTTGAATAGCTACTTTAAATAGTTGGCGGGGGATTAAACCCTTAAGTTTTTGACATATTGCACGCCCTCTTATTTCTGCAATACTTCTATGAGAAATAAAAGATAAACTTTCGACACTTTCACCATTAACAAGCATCGATACTTTTACCAAATTTGCTGGCCTACTTTTTCTAACTTCATAATCTAAACTTGCATACCCGCGGCTTACAGACTTCAGCCTATCATAAAAATCAAATACAACCTCATTTAAAGGAATATCATAAACTACTAATGCTCTTTTACCTACAAATGAAATATCTATTTGTTCACCACGTTTTTCAGTACATAATTTTAATATTCCTCCCAAATAATCATCTGGGGTAAAAATACTAGCTCTAATCCATGGCTCCTTTACTTCTTGAATTTTAGTAGGATCAGGCCATTCCGCAGGATTGTGTATTTCTTCAATTTTTCCATTAGAAAAATTTATTTCGTAAACTACACTTGGAGCAGTAGTAATTAAGTCCAAACCATATTCACGTTCAAGACGTTCTTGTACAATTTCAAGATGAAGTAAACCCAGAAAACCGCATCTGAAACCTAAACCTAGAGCAGCACTTGATTCTGCTTCAAATTGCATAGAGGAATCGTTTAGTCTTAATTTTGGAAGGCTAGTTCGTAAATTATCATAATCATTAGCATCTACTGGATATAAGCCACAAAAAACTACAGGTATACTTGGTTTAAAACCAGGTAAAGGGTTTTGAGTAGGAAGATTTGCATCAGTAATAGTGTCTCCAACATTTGTGTCAGATACCTCCTTTATTCCAGCAGTTATAAAACCCACCTCACCAGGTCCTATTTTTTGTTTAGATATAGGCTTTGGAGATAAAATACCTACTTGTTCTAGAGTATATACAACATTGTTTCCCATCATCATTATCTTTTGCCCTTTGAAAAGAAACCCGTCTATAACTCTTACAAGAACCATAACACCTAAATAAGGATCATACCAACTGTCTACCAGTAATGCCTTAGTTGGCACATTGCTCTCACCCAATGGAGGTGGCAGTCGAGTAATAATTGCATGAATAAGATCTTTTATTCCTCTACCATTTTTTGCGGAACATTCTATTGCCAAAGAAGATTCTATCCCAATTAAATCTTCTATTTGTTCTGATACTTTTTTTGTATCTGAAGATGGGAGATCTATTTTATTTAATACAGGAATAATTTCTAACCCTGCATCTACTGCCATAATTGTATTTGCTAAGGTCTGCGCTTCTACTCCTTGACTAGAATCGACAACTAGTAAAACCCCTTCACAAGCAGATAGAGAGCGACTTACTTCATAGCTAAAATCTACATGCCCCGGAGTATCTATAAGATTGAATATATAGGTTAATTTATCAAATTCATATTTTAGCCTTATAGCTTGTGCTTTTATTGTTATGCCCCTTTCTCTCTCAAGCTCCATAGAATCAAGTATTTGCGATTTCATTTCTCTTTCGGTAACAGCACCACAATACTCAATGAGCCTATCTGCAAGAGTGGACTTTCCATGATCAATATGCGCAATAATAGCAAAATTTCTTATAAGCTTTAGATTTGTCATATTATGAGGTATAAAATAATATTTTATTTAAGTCATTAGTATAAAGTATAATTTTAAAAAAATTTTTTTATCTCTGGCCACATTAATTTAGGATAATACGTATGAGGCCCATCAGCCTTTATTAACCTCAAGTGATTTGCTTTACCCATGCTTGAATATACTGGAAGCGCTTCATTTACTACTTCTTTTGCCCCGCTATACGGCCATATGTGATCTCTAATGCCTGAAATTATAATACAAGGTCTTGGCGCAAAAAGTGATAAAAATGCGTCCTGTTCAAAATAATTAAGAATTTCCGGTATATCATTAAACCCTCCAGTATCTCTTAAAAGTAGAGTTTTTTTTACATATCCTATACATCCTCCTATGGCTATTCCAGAAACCTGTTTATCCAAGGCTCCTGTTAATAAAGCAGCAGTGCCTGCAGCTGAATAACCTACTAAACATATAGGTATATTTGGAGCTAGTTCTTTTTTAATCCATTTTATTAATGCTGAAAGTTCTCGCACCGTCTCCCCCAGTAAAGTGGTTCCTAAATTTAACGCGTGCAATGAAGTATTTATTAAGTTTGGGTCTGGTAACTTTCCGAATCCTCTAAAACTTCTTTCTCCAAAACCTAATCGCTCATATGATACAGCTAAATAACCTAATTCCGCAGCTTGAATAGCTAGTGCACTTCCTTTAGCTACTTTATATACATCAGCTGGCATTAGAATCTTTCCTAAATTTAGATGTGCACCTGAATTGGTACCTTGCATACATATCATTACAGCCCTAGGCTTATCTTTTTTAGGTAAAACAATATCTATAGGAACGTCCCTTTCTTTTCCAAATCTTATAAAATATCTATTAGTTTTGAATTTTTTTATATATTTTGTGTCTGATTTATCTAAAACCCAACAATGCAAATTATCTTTATAATATAATAGACTAGATAATTTAGTTCGTGCTCTCTTTTGCCAAGCATAAGTTCCACCTGGATAATCATTTTTCCAAAGCAATTTCATTTCCACATTTTTTGAATAATATGAAAAAAGATCTTTTACCGAATATTTATATTTTTCAGGTTTTAGAGGGTATGGATTAAATTCGCCTAAAAAAAAAATAAATATACGTCTCTTAAAGGCCAAAAACTTTGCATGTAACCAATTAATCATAACTTCCTCAATAAAAAACTTAAATTCCGTTGTTTTCTCTCCATGATTCAAACATAATTACTGTCCATATAGGATATGCCAAAGATTTTCCCCCTCTATTATGTTTGTCAAAACAATTCATAGCATATTGTATATCATATAATCCGTCATTTTTTCTATTTGCAGTTGACAATAAATCTCCTGCCCAGTTCTTTAAACCTTCTCTAAGCCACTTTGCTAACGGAGGTTCAAAACCTTGTTTGGGACGAGATACCAATTTTTCAGGTATTTTTTTTCTTAGCAACATGTTTAAAATGCCTTTTTTACCGTCTTGATAAGTCATGAAACCTGGAAGAGACCAAACAAATTCTAGCAAGTTATGATCTAAAAAAGGTGCTCTTACCTCTAATCCAAAAGCCATAGACGCACGATCAGTTTTAACTAATAGGTTACTGGGGAGATAGTTACAAAAATCATGTAGCATAAAATTTCTGCTCAAGCTCATATCATTATTAAAAAAGTTATTTTTCCTTCCCCATAAACCTCTAGATAAATTGTTATCAGATATAATTAGCTGTTGATCAGGTCTCCACCTAGAAAGTTCATCTAAATATAAGTTTTCAGGATTTAAATGACCTATATGCCTTAGTTTTTTTCTAATAGATGGTATAGGATAAGTACGCATTCCTGATAAATTCTTTTGTAAAACGTTAGAAAACTTTCTTAAAGAGAATGGTAATTTACTATTATTTTTCCATCTAGTGGCCAGTTTTTTATACCGTGGATAACCTCCAAAAAGTTCATCTCCTCCATCTCCAGACAGAGCTACTGAAAGATGTTTCTTAGCATACCGACAAAGTAAAACCGTTGGAATTTGAGAAGGGTCAGAAAAAGGCTCGTCATAAAAATGAGCCATATCTTTTGCTATTTCCATACAATCAGATTCTTTGATTTTTATTTCTGAATGATTTGAAGAAAGATGATCTGCTACTTTCTTAGCATACTGCGACTCATCCATCTGAGGATCATCAAACCCTACAGAGAATGTTTTTATATCTCCTAAAATTTGTTTATATATACTAGTTACAGTAGAGCTATCTATACCTCCTGAAAGAAAAGAACCAATCTCTACATCTGCACGGAGCCTTATTGCTATTGCTTCTTTTAATCTAGTATCAAGATCAGAAATAGCATCTTTAATAATACCCTTATATTTATTTCTAACACTTGTGTGATATTTTTCTGTTATATCCCAATAGGGATAATTTTTTACATCTTTTCCTATGCCAATTTCTGCTAGATGCCCAGGTAAAAGTTTTTTTGCCCTCTTATATATACATAAGGGATCAGGCACATATCCAAATTGCAAGTAATTTTTTGCAACGTCACGGTCAATTTCTGCGTAAAAATAATCATTATTTTTTAAAACTCTAGCTTCAGAAGAAAAGAGAAAAGTTCCCTTTTCAGATTGAGCATAATAAAGTGGCTTTTCTCCGACCCTATCCCTTACCAGCCAAAGTTTCTTTTTATATGAATCCCAAGCTACTATAGAAAACATCCCATTTATATCAGAAACAGTCTTTTTTAAACCAAAAAAAGCCAAATACTCTAATAATATCTCAGTATCAGATGTACCTCTCCATAAAACATTTTTTTCTCTCTGCAACTTAGCTTTCAGTTCTTTATGGTTATAAACTTCTCCATTAAATACTAAGGTCCATCTCTCACAAATACTTGTCATGGGTTGGCGACCAGCAACCGACAAATCTAAAATACTTAACCTTCTAAAAGCTAAGCATATTCCAGATCTTTCATCCATCCAAAAATGTTGATCATCTGGACCTCTATGCATTATATCTTCAGACATTTTCATTAATGCTCTAGTTACTGCCAGTTTTCCAGGCCATTCCCCTGGTTTAAAAAACATACCTACAAAACCACACATGTTAAATTATCCTTGTATGCGCTATACCTTTTTTTACAGCTCCTGTCTGCCAATCTATCGGACGTTCTGGAGAACCATTAAAAGTAAAAGGCATCAGTGCTATATTCATCCTATGTTCTAAATTACTAGGAAAAAATATTTTAGAAGATATGTAAGAATACAAATATTTTGAAAAAAAACTTCCTCCAAAATTTCTATAATAGTTATATGCTCTTGACATTGCCCTACGATAAGCTTGTTTTCTAAAATTAATCTCTAAATCTGGATTCTCTGAAATAAATCTAATTAAAGCACATATTGAATCATATCTACTTCTTTTTACTTGATCGGCAAGTCTTCCTGGAGCTACTGTAGGCACTATAGCTACCGCACTAGGTAATCTTATTCCTCCTCCGATTTGAAATAGTCTAAGAAAAAGCATATGGTCAGGAGAAACCAATGTTTCATCACACCCTCCTGATTCTATAAATCTTTTTTTAGAAACAAGAATAGAGCTAGAATTTGCTGGACAATTTTTTATAAATCTCTTTAATCCCATACTTCTTGATAAAATCTCTGTTTTTGTATGCTCAAAAGAATATTTTTTTATTCTATGGTTCATGTAATCATATTCATCCAGATCACCATACGCAAAATTCGAATTGTTATCATATGAAGAATTTATAAGTTTTTCCGTAGAACCCTTGGTAACTAGATCATCACCATCCACCAATCTAATCCAAGAATATGCTGCTAATTTAACACCTAAATTAGTAGCATATGAAGCACCCATATTATTTTGTCTCACAACCTTAATAGGTCCTGGTAAAAGTTTTTCTGCGTTTTTGTATAACTTAGCTGTATTATCTGTTGATCCATCGTCAATAACAATATATTCACGTTCATACGCACCACCCTCATTAACTAAGGATTCTAGCAAATATTTAACAAACTTTTCTTTGTTATATGCGGTGATTACGTATGAAACAGAACGTTCGCAAGGTAAAGAAATGTCACTGATAACCATTAAAGATATTATAGATTATAAATATTCATTTTTTAGACACCTAAATAAATATGGCAATGGAACAACTACAACAGCACGTGGTTACATAAAAAATTTTTATCTAACTACAGACACTAAAAAAAGCATGAGCCCTCTAACAGGCCATAAAAATATACCACTATCGAACTACTAACCTAGAATATAAGCTTTATAAATAAACTAAAGCTCTATATTAACTCACAAGTTTAATATTGTCGGCTGCAGACTTTCCATTTTTACCCACAACAACATCATACTGCACTGCAGCACCATCGTCCAGACCTCTTAAACCCGCTGCTTCC
>CAYMQD010000288.1:0-8470 GCA_964392475.1 uncultured Alphaproteobacteria bacterium | reverse complement strand
ATTTCAAATTGGCCTCTAGTAATTGATATAGAAGAAAAATTTTACTTTAGGCCAGATGCAGGTAGAATTTTAGCTAGTCCTGCCGATGAATATCCTTCAGTTCCATGTGACATCCAACCAGAGATTGAAGACATTGCTGTTACTGTATCTAGAATAGAATCTGCCACGGATATGAAAATAAGTAAAATAGATCATAAGTGGGCTGGATTGAGAAATTTTGTTTCTGATCGCACACCTGTTATAGGAGAAAGTATAAAAAACTCTGGTTTTTTTTGGCTAGCAGCACAAGGTGGCTATGGGATCATGACCTCGCCTGCACTTTCAGAAATTTTAGAATCCCTAGTATTAGAGAAAGATTGGCCTAAATCTTTAGAAAGTTTTAATATTAAATCTGAAAACTTCTCTCCTAATAGAAAAAATATCAATTAGTCATAGAAAATTAACTATGGTTGTGTCAATTTAATTTCAATTCTTCTATTTTTTCTCATAGATTCAGGGCTTATATTTAGCTCTATAGGCCTATGTTCTCCAAAACCAGCGACTGATATTCTTTCTGGTAATATGCCTTCTTGAATCATTATTTGTGCTACAGAAATTGCTCTTGCTGTAGATAATTCCCAATTAGATGGAAACCTTGTTGTTGAAATAGGTACTGTATCGGTGTGACCTTGTATTTGTAACACCCATTCTATATCACTTGGAATATCTTTGGAAATATCTAAAAAAACATCTGATAATCTAACTAATTGTTCTTGTCCTTCCAATCCTAATTCTGCAGATCCAGAATCAAATAATACTTCTGATTGAAAAATAAATCTGTCTCCTACTATCCTTACACCTTTTCTTGATCCTAATATTTCATTCAATCTTCCAAAAAATTCTGATCTATATTTAGCCAACTCATTAACCTTATTAGCTAGAGCAGCATTTAGTCTTTTCCCTAATTCTGCTAATTTAAGTTCTTTCTCTGCGGCTTCTATTTCCGAAGTTTCCAATGCACTTTGTAGCTTAGAAAGTCTTAATCTTAAATCTGCCAACTGATTATTCAGTAAATTAATCTGTCTTTGAGCTACATCACTTACTTTGCGTTCTTCAGTTAACTGGTTTTGTTGTGTTTCCATTTCTATACGTGCCGCATTAGCTGCAGCTATGAGTTCATTTATTTTAGAATTTAATAAATTATTTTCTTCAGAAAAAGCTTCTGTTTTTTCTTCTGAAAAAGCCAAAGATGCTGCAGCACTAATTAACTCTTGGTTGGTAGCTTCATTTTCTGTTTTTAATGTTTCTAAGGTATTTGAGATGCTATCTTTTTCTTCATTAATTAAAATTAAATCGCGAGACAGCTGTGATACGGTTTGAGATAAACTGTCTGTTTCAAGGCGTTCTAAATTAAGCAACTCTGAAAGCTCTGCTACCCTTCTATTCAATTGGTCTAACGCGTTATCTTTGCCCGATAAAGCATGCATCAAGAAAACCTCTGATAACATAAATAAGGCTAATAAAAATACTAAAACCAAAAGTAGTGTAGAAATTGCATCTACAAAACCCGGCCAAATATCTTGTGAGCGTTTTGAAGCTCTAAGTCTTTGCATATATCTATTACCTATCTCTATTTTCTTTTTGAGAGGCTGCTACTGTCCTTGCTAATAACTTTATTTCTGATCTAAGTTCTGTAATAAGTCTTTCTTTACTATCAACAGTTTCTTCAAGTAATTTTTTAATGCTAACATCCATATTTCTAATATGATCTCTGGAAGCATCGTCTAGACCGCTGGAAGATTCTCTTTGTCGCATTTGGTCCGCAATTTTAGCCATTTGTTCCGCTAAATCTACCATTCCTGAACTTAGCGCTCTTCTATCATCTTCACCTCTAGCAAGTGTTCTCTGTAGTTGATCTACCGCCTCTGCTGTTTGCTCTAACAACGCTTGAACATAAGCAGGCATAGATGCATCCTCACCTTCAGCACTTACATTTCCAGCGGTTATAGAAGTAATTGAAGCAACCCATTCTTCTAATTCATTATAAAAACGATTTTGTGCTTGACCTGCTTGTAAATCTAAAAACCCTAAAACTAATGATCCTGCTAATCCAAACAATGATGATGAAAACGCTGTTCCCATTCCTACTAATGGTTTTTGCAAACCGGTCTTTAGAGTAGTAAACATGCTTACCATGTCTTCTCCAGATACACCGAGACTATTTATAACTTCTCCTACAGAATTAATAGTTAACAATAACCCCCAAAAAGTACCTAATAAGCCAAGAAAAACTAATAGACCAATAAAGTATCTTGATATATCCCTTGATTCATCTAACCGTAAACTTATGGCATCTAACATTGAACGTGCAGCTAAAGGGGAAATCCTGCTCCGTCCCGTTCTTTCTGTCAATATTCTAGCAAGAGGAGCTAATAATTTTGGTGTAATAGTTCTGACAGCAATAGCTCTCCCCCTCCTCTCAGCTCTGACAGCAGTTAACCATCGTGCTTCTGGATCTAAAATCAGAACTTGTCTAAATGCATGAATAATTCCTATTAAAAGTACACCAAGTATTAAGCTATTTAAAGCAGGGTTTGCCTTAAATGCGCCTAAAGCCTGCTCGAACAAAACCACCCCTAAAAGCACAACTGTTATAAGGAATCCAATCATGCGTAAAAGAAATCGTCTAGACTTGTCCATAATTTACCCCTAAACAATATTGTATATAAAAAAAATTAGCGTCTAATAAATTAATTTTTTAAAAAATTAATTTCAACTTTATCAACTGATTCACTTTCAAAGTCATCACCTAAAGCTCTTACTTGCATATTCTCACTTGGGATTCCTGATTGTATAAAAATTTTTCTAACTGCTAGTGCTCTAGACAGAGACATTCTTCTAGCAGCACTGGTTTTATCTCCTTTTTTAATTGCATAAGCGTTAATAGAAATTTCATATATTTCACTATTAATATTTGATGCAAAATCTAATATTTTAGCGGAATTAGCGTCAGAAATTTTAACGCTGTCCTCTTCAAAATATATTGTTAAGTTCTTAGTATCCAATGTATTTGTTACGCTTAAAGTATCGGACTGATTATTCAGCATTGCCAAAGTATCTTTATCTTCAGAATCATTTTTAGCTAAATCTTTGGTAGCATTATCTACATTAGCAGTATCTTTAGAGGTTTCAACTTGACTCGTTACACTCTCCATCATATCAGCAGCACTCGGGTCATAACCAATATTAGTATCAATATTTTTATCGGATTCTAAAATATAATCCTCATCACTTACGGGAAGCTCACGTTCGTTTTGTATGACTGTTTCATTTATAACATAATATGAGCTTTCATTTTCCATTTCTTTTTCTTCGTTAGTTAGAACAGAATCTTCCAAATCAAAATCTGATAATACACCTAAGGTTTCAGGAGCTAAAATTCTTGAATAAATAGGTTTTTTTGTATTAGTTTGTGTAACAATATTATTTTTAGAAACGCTAGAATTATTTCCTAATTTTCCTTTAATATTCTCTTCATGGGAACCCACACCATCTATTACTAATGTTTTCGCAGATAGGTTTCCTAAATTCAAAGGATTTTGAATACAAACCCATAAAAACATAATTATAAAGAAAAAGAAATTTTGCATTTTTTCTATTAGTGTCCTTTTTATTAAAAATTATTTTAGTTTATCAAAATAATCTTACACCTTCTTAGAAACTTTTGTAAGACTATTAGCTAAGGTAAAATTGGAGGCTATAACATCATAAGCTATGGTAGAATCTCCGTGGTTTCTTGATATGTCTTTTATTATTCCTCCAGCTTCTTTAACTATAACTAAGCCAGCTACAATCTCGTGAAGTTTTAATCCCAATCGATACATACCATCAAAGCGTCCTGCTGCTACATAAGCAAGGTCTAAGGCAACCGATCCTAGATTTCTAATCCCACTATATTCGACAGATTTAGAAGAATCGTTAGCTGAATAATCTTTGTTTTTATTAAGGAAAAATTTATACGTTTCATCTTTAAGAGCAAGTAACGAATCATTTAAGTTACTCTGAGAAGATACTCGTAAGCGGTTATGGTTCATATATGCCCCTTGTCCCTTTTCCGCCCAAAACATTTCATCTCGTATAGGATCATATATTATGCCTATAACACATTCTTGATTATTCTGTAATCCTATAGATATTGAACAATGTCCATATCCATGAGAAAAATTAAGCTCGCCATTTAGAGGATCTACTATACAATTATATTCAGAATCACCTTCTTTTACCAACTTATCTCGAATAAATATATTCCAATTTGGACGTGATTGTGAGAGTTCTTTAATCAATATTTCTAAAGTTTTTCTTTTAGATGCCTTTACAAAGTTTTCTACGCCATTGGGGGAAGCCTGCAAACCTTCTATCTCACCTATATCTCTTGACCAAGCACGGCTGGCCTTCATAACTACTGAGGATAACACATTAACTGAAGGAGATTTTTGCATTTACTATCCCTTATAGCGTTCTATATAACTACTGTCAGTTGTAGCTATAACAACCTTTGATCCAATTTCAATATGCCCAGGGACCATTGTTTTGATTCCATTTGATAGTATTGCAGGTTTAAAAGATGAAGAAACTGTTTGACCTTTTACAACTGCTTCCGTTTCCTCAACTGTTTCCACAACTTGTTCAGGTAACTCTATTGAAACCGCCTTACCTTCTATAAAAGCTACCGTTACTTCCATACCTTCCTGAAGAAAACTTTTACTGCTTCCTAAAACATCATCACTAAATTCTATCTGTTCATATGTTTCTTTATCCATAAAAGTAAGGCTACCTTTTTCTGAATACAAAAATTGAAAAGATTTTCATTCCACATAAAGCATTTCCACATTCTGATTAGATCTAAACCTCTCATTTAATTTATTAGCTGTTTCTATATTTCTAAGTTCAACTTGATTATATGCACCCCCTTTACCTGGCTTAACAGATTGTGTTTTCATTACACGCCACATACTTGATTGGTGTTCAATTACCATACCTACTTTAATCGCATTTCCATTAATTTTCATTTTAATTTATCCTAGATATTGTAAAAGTATATTTTTATCTACTTAAGGAATTATTAATACTAAAATATTTTACCTTAAAGTCTGTTCTATTACACTTTTAAAATCTTCTACCGCCGATACTGGACTCTTTTCACTCCCCCAAACTGAGGATACAACTGCTAAAAAGTCGACGCCAGATTTTATTAATGGAGTGCAGTTATTGGGAGTAATTCCACCTATAGCAACTAAAGGAATAACTGTAGACATTAACCAATTTTCAGCAAGTTCTAGGTTAGCTTTTACAGTACCATCTTTAGTTTGAGTTGGATAGAAAGAACCAAAAGCAACATAATCTGCACCCTGTTCACCAGATTCCATTGCCAAGTGATATGAGTTATAGCAACTTGAACCAACTATCTTATCTTTGCCTAAAACTCTACGCGCATCACTGATAGATATATCATCCTTACCCACGTGAACTCCATCTGCTCCTACTTCAAACGCTATATCTGCATGGTCATTAAGTATAAAGGGCACTCCTTTATCATGACAAATCGGTATAAGATTTTCTGAAGTTATTTTAATAATTTCTTCAGTTATATTCTTTAAACGTAATTGAAAGCAACCAACTATTCCCAAATCCAGTACTTTAGCTAATTCTTTCTTAAATTCTTCTAAATCAATTTTAGGAGGGCTAATTAAATATAGTTTACAATCTTTTTTTATAAATCCTTCATTTTTATAATTCAAAAAATTTTTTCCTATATCTAGAATTTATTTTTATAAATATTTATAATTGTATTCAGCATTGTAAGCGCCTCATCACGCGGTCTTTGAAAACTATTTCTCCCAATAATGGATCCATTTCCCCCCCCATCTCTTATAGATCTAATTTCCGTATATAATTCTTCTAAAGACTTAGATGAACCTCCAGAAAAAACAACAATCCTTCTTCCAGCAAAAGCGGCTTCTTTTATATGTTTTACACGCTCCGATAGAAAAGAAAAATCTCTAGATATAATAGAATATGCTTTTTTTGCATCAGGCTGCTCAATTCTATCTATTGGTGGTTTTACTTTAATGATGTGTGCTCCCAAAAGAGCAGCCATATGAGTTGCATATGCACATATATCCAAAGATATTTCACCTTCTTTAGATAAATTTCCACCCCGAGGATAAGACCAAATTACTATTGCCAAACCAACAGACTTAGCTTCTTCAGACAATTCACGCACTTCTTCCATCATGTCAAATTGCTGTTCTGATCCTGGATATATAGTGAAACCTATTGCTGAGCAACCTAAGCGTAAAGCGTCAGATACTGACGAAGTAATTGCCTGGTCTTTTAATGTTGAAAGACTATTAGAACTATTCATTTTTAATATAGTAGGAATCTGACCAGCGAAAGAATCTGCACCTACTTCTAGCATACCTAAAGGCGCCGCATACGCACTTAATCCTGCATCAACTGCTAGCTTATAATGATATTTTGGATCATATGCATCTGAGTTTGTTGAAAATGAGCGAGCTGGCCCATGCTCGAAGCCCTGATCTACTGGTAAAATCACTACATTTCCGCTTCCTCTTAGTTTTCCATGCATTAAGATTCTTGCAATATTAGTCTTACTTCCTGGGTTATCACTTTCATACCAATCTAGTATACCTTGAACCTTCTTTGTAACTATCATTTTATGATCTCCCTATATATTATTCATTACTTTAATAACGGCTTAATACCGGGAAGCATATTTTTTTCTATCCAGTCTAGGAAGGCACCTCCCGCAACAGATATATATGAAAAGCCTCCTGAAAGCCCTGCATAGTTTAAAGCTGCAACAGTATCACCTCCACCAGCAACACTAATAATAGTTTTTCCTCTAGTTAGTATAGCTATTGTCCTACCTATCACTGATGTTGAAACATCAAAAGGAGGAACTTCAAATACTCCCAAGGGTCCATTCCACATTATAGTTTTACAACTTGCTATTGTATTGCAAATTTCATCTATAGTTTTAGCACCAATATCAAATATCATTTTATCTTCTGGAATTTGCTCTATACTTACATGGCTAACTGGAATATCTCTTTCTAATTTTTCAGCAACTACCACATCAACTGGTAAAATTATTTTACATTTTGATAACTCTGATTCTTTTATTATCTTATTAACAGCATCCTTCATACCTGGCTCATACGAAGAATTTCCTATATTTTTTCCCGTATAATGCAAAAATGTATTGGCCATAACACCACCTATTACTAGAAAATCAACCTTAGAAATCAGGTTTTCTAATAAAGATATTTTTGTAGATATTTTCATCCCTCCAACTAATGCCATTGATGGTCTCTCTCTACTTAAAAGGGTTTTGTTTAACATTTCTATTTCTAAATTCAGTGCTATTCCAGCAGCAGAAGGAAGTTTGTAAGGAAGCTTAGTAACTGAAGCATGATCTCTATGACAAACTGAAAAAGCATCATTTATATAAACATCTCCTATCAAGGATAATGCATTTGCAAATTCATCAGAATTACTTTCCTCTCCTGAATGAAAACGCACGTTCTCCAGAAGGGCTATTCCACCTGGCTTTAGATCATTAGAAACTACTTCAGCAACCTTACCTACACATTCAGGCACCATAATTATTTCATTAGCCTCTAAGACTTCTGCTACACTATCTATAACTTGCCCTAAAGAAAACTTTTCATCTCTCTCTCCTTTTGGTCTACCAAAATGAGACAACAGAATAATCTTTGCTCCTGCAGATGAGAGTTTTTCAATCGTAGGTCTTAGCCTTTTTATTCTAGTGGTATCTCTTACTTTACCATCTTCATCAAGTGGTAAATTTAAATCACAACGAACTATTACTCGTTTATTATTTAACTCCATATCATCAATAGTTTTTAATTTCATTTATTTTCCCATTAAAACTGCCACATCAGACATTCGATTAGAAAAACCCCATTCATTATCATACCATGATAAAACTCTAACTAATCTATCTTGAACAACTTGTGTTTGTGTAGCATCAAAATTGGAAGAAGCAGAATTATGATTAAAATCAATAGAAACCAAAGGTTTGGTATTAAAAGTCAAAACCTTGGATAAATGTCTTGAGTTTTTAATTTTTCCTAAAGCAGCACTTTCCATTACATTATTAATTTCACCTATAGAAGTTTTTTTCTGCGAATAAAATGTTAGATCAACCATTGATACATTTACTGTAGGAACTCTAATAGCCGTACCATCAAGTTTACCTGCCAACTCAGGTAAAACAAGACCTACTGCTTTGGCTGCACCTGTTGAAGTAGGTATCATGGAACTTGAAGCAGAGCGAGCTCTTCTCAAATCACTATGTAATGTATCTAACACTGGCTGATCTCCTGTAAAAGCATGAACTGTAGTCATAAAACCACTTTCAATACCCACAAGATCATCTAATACC
>CAYMQD010000287.1:0-3605 GCA_964392475.1 uncultured Alphaproteobacteria bacterium | reverse complement strand
ACAGCCATAAATTTTGGATGGTCACCTACGGTCATTACTGTAATAATTTCTTGACTATTTAAAAATATAGTTAAAGGTCTCTCAACTACTACTTCTTTATTTATTACATTTCCATTGTGATCTATTCCACTTACAGATTTAGTTAAAAAACTATCTTCTGTATCCGGTGAAATCTTAAAAGGATTATTTGTCAATTAAACTTTCCTTATATTTTTTAGTAAGAGGAAGATTAAATATTAAATTTTGTGGCTTTAGCTTAAAAATTTTATTCTCATCTGTTGCAAGACCTAGATATATTGGCTTACCCTTCATATGTTTTGAAACAGGAAAATTATTTGATAATTCTAATCTAAATAAGCTTATAAAATTTTGTATTCTTATATCAGATACATTTTTACTATTATATAAATCATTCAATATACCGCTTGAAATCTTATCCAAACCTGTATGCCAAGACCACTTAGGATCATTAATTTTCTGTACTGGGTAAATTTTACAAATCGTATTATGGAAATAGTTTATCCACATTTCCATAGCCCTACATAATGCATCTAATCCTGAATGGGAAAATGTAACATCTAATGCTGTATCAAAAGTGTCAGAATAAGGTATATAATTTTCCATATCACCTTCTTTTATAATGATAAACCCTGCATCAACTATATCCTTATCGTTTTCAAGAAACAATTTATCTAAAGGTTTTGTCTCATAGTATTTCGATTTTATGTTATAAACATCTTCATCAACAGAATATAGAATATTCTCTTTATTTAATATTTTTTGACTTCTAAAAAATAATTCAGCAGACCTCATTATTAAACAGTCATTTATAGACCAAAGTATTTCTTTAGAAACTATATGAGTTAAATGATCTATAAATAAAGGTGCAATATTATTATATTTAAATGCGTTAATATATGAAGGTATAACTTTATAAGAATTTCTTTTCAAATGATCACAAAAAATCTTAAAAGCTTCCCAATTGTATACTGTATCTTTATCTTTAATATTATAATTTTTTATACTTTTTATAGAATCTAATGGTTTTTTTTTAAAATCATTATGTAGCTTAACTTCTCCCTCACAACTTTCATTACTAAGTGCTAATTCAGGCCTGGTAAGATATTTTTTTAAAAATTGAGATGAAAGTTCTAAACTTTTATCTTTTGAGTTTTTGTTTAAAAGCAAACTATGTCCTGATGTATTCCATATATTTTTCATGAATTAAACTTTACCAATATAATGCATTTATATAAAATATATATTATAATGTCTTTTAATAAATGGAGCTACTATGAAGGCATTTCTCTATGGCGTTATCTTTTGTCTATTTATCGGTATAAGTGCATATTGGCTTATTCCTATAGCAGCTAAAGATTTTAATAAAAGCAACAGTGTTTCGAGTGATACAAGACTGTAAACTTAAACTATATTAGCCTTTGATCTTATTGATCTCCTCTGGGTTCTTCTTTTTTACACGGTCTACCCAATAGCTATGATGTTCTTCTGCCCATTTTAAATCTACTTTACCACTTCCCATAGCTTGAAAAGCACCTTCCATACCTAAAGATCCAATATAAATATGTCCAATTATTGCTACAATCATAAATATTGCCACAATTGTATGCCATATTTGAGCTAACTGCATTTCTTGTATTAGGCTTAGTTTTGTAGGAAAGAATGATAAACCTAACTGATTAAAAAAAGCAAACGTGGAACCAAATGGCTTTAGCTCGAAAGGTATTAATAAAACTATACCTGAAAAGCTTACAGATATACCTCCCAAAATAACTATCCAAAATATAATCTTTTGACCTGCATTAAATTTTTCAGCTGGTGGGTGAATATTTTTAGAAAATAAACCTCCTCCCATCCTAAGCCAAGCAATATCTTTTTTATTGGGTATGTTATGATGTAACCACATGAAAAACATCAAAATAATACCAAATATAAAAGAAAAACCAATAAAGTTATGACTAACCTTACCAATATAAGTAATTTGAGAAAATATATCTGAACCTAGTATAGGTAATAAATAGTACTTTCCATATAAAATATTTAGCCCTGTAATAGCTAGTATTATAAAACTTGTAGCTGTTAACCAATGAGCAAATCTTTCAAAAAACTTAAAGCGAAGAATCTCATTTTGTCCTTTATTTCCGCGAATTGCTATCCTTCCCCGCCATAAATAAAAGATAAGTAGAAGGATAAGTATCCCTATTATAGATATAATTCCAAATAATGTAATTGGCCCATTTCTAATTAAACGCCAGTTTTCACCATCAGACTGAATTAAAACTCCTGCTTTTTTATCTGGAATAGATACTCTACCCTCGATACCTTTTCTTACGGCTCTCCACCCATCAGATTTTTTATTACCCTGAAATACACCCACGGGATCTATAGCATTTTCTGTATTAACTTCAGTTGTTGCAACACTTATAGTAACAAATAGACTCGTTAATAGAGCAAAAAATATTGTTAAAGATAAGAGTATATATTTTATGCCTGATAATAAAAATATCTTCATATTATTCTCTTATGAAAACCTTATAAAAATAAATAAAACGAGAAATTAAGATATTTCTCAAGAATCATAGGCAGCATCCCATCCCCAATTACTACCTCCAAAACCTCTCCTGGTAACACGTTCTCTATATATATCTGAAACTATATCTGCATCTCCAGCTAAAAGAGCTTTGGTAGAACACATCTCTGCACATAAAGGAAGTTTTCCTTCTGCTATTCTATTTCTACCATACTTTTCAAATTCTTCAACTGAGTTAGTTTCTTCAGGACCACCAGCACAAAATGTGCATTTATCCATTTTTCCTCTACCTCCAAAATTACCCGCTTGAGGAAATTGGGGGGCTCCAAAGGGGCAGGCATAAAAACAGTAACCACATCCTATACATGTATTTTTATCGTGCAAAACTATTCCATCATCAGTTTGAGTAAAACAATCTACAGGGCAAACTGCGGAACAAGGTGGGTCTGAACAATGCATACAAGCGACTGAAATAGATCTTTCACCTGGTTCGCCATCATTAATAGTAACAACGCGTCTACGATTTACCCCCCATGGAACTTCATGCTCATTTTTACATGCCGTTACGCATGCATTACATTCAATACACCTATCTGTATCACACAAAAATTTCATGCGAGCCATATTATTTCTCCAATTATGCTGCCGCTATACGACATAAAGTAACCTTAGTTTCTTGCATTTGTGTTACGGAATCATAGCCATAGGTACCTACAGTATTAGATGATTCACCTAAAACATATGGATCTGCTCCTTTAGGATATTTACTTCTTAAATCTTCTCCCATGAATTTACCTCCAAAGTGGAATGGCATAAATACAACACCTGGTGCAACCCTCCTAGTAATTAAAGCTTTAACCTTTACTTTACCACCTTCAGGGCCTTCTACCCACATGTCATGTCCATCTTTTATACCTGCATTATTAGCATCTTTTGGGCTAATTTCACAAAACATATCTTGTTGCAACTCTGCAAGCCATGGATTAGACCTTGTTTCATCTCCTCCTCCTTCATATTCAACTAGTCTTCCAGAGGTTAATATAATTGGATAATCTTT
>CAYMQD010000286.1:0-16941 GCA_964392475.1 uncultured Alphaproteobacteria bacterium | reverse complement strand
GTAAGCATAACCTAGTCAGACAAAAAAAAGTTTTATTTTTAAAATTTTCTTTTATTTTAATAATAACCTCTTTAAGAAATAAGGGGTTTCATATTATATGAAATGGAACATACTATAATAATATAAATAGAAATATAAAAGAATAAACTAAATGAAAAATAATATTTTACAAATTATAGCCACTAAATATGGAGGAACAGAAGTTTTAGAAGCAAGCTATTCTGGTTCTGTAGAATTAAATGATAAAGAAATAAGAATTGAGGTTCATGCAGCAGGAGTAAATTTTGCTGATATACTGATTATAAAAGGTCGTTACCAAGAAAGACCTAAACCACCTTTTTCACCTGGCCTAGAAATTTCAGGCATAGTAACCGAAATTGGAGCACATGTAAGCAAACATAAGCTTGGAGATCATGTTATAGGAATAATGAAATATGGAGGGTATGCAAACGAGGTTGTCATACCTGCAGAAAATGCATATTCAGCTCCAAAAGGTATGGATCATATTTTAGCTGCGGGTTTTCCTGTAGCCTACGGAACAGCTTATGGAGCTTTGATTTGGAAAGCAAATATTCAAGAAAAAGAGTCTTGTGTTATATTAGGGGCAGCAGGAGGAGTTGGCCTAGCAGCAGTAGAAATTGCAAAAAATTTAAAAGCTAAAGTAGTAGCCGTTGCCGGAAGTAAAGAAAGACTAAACAAGACTTTAGAATATGGAGCAAATTATACCATCAACTACAATGACGATGTAATACATCACTCTATTAAAAAAATTTTTTCTAAAGGTGTAGATGTAGTTATTGATATGGTAGGAGGAACTGCTTCTGAAGACGCTTTAAAGAGTATTGGCTGGAATGGAAGAATTGTTTCGGTAGGATATGCTTCCGGTACAATTCCAAAATATGCTGCTAATAGACTACTTTTAGCCAATGCATCAGCTCATGGGTTTTACTGGGGGGAACTTGCATACAAAGAACCGCAACTTATTGGCAAAAGTTTTGAGAGGCTTTCTGATTGGTATATAAAAGGCTTAATAAAACCCTATATAAGTAAAATTATATCCCTAAAAGATGCAACCCAAGCTATAGATTTATTAAAAAATCGAGAAGTATTGGGTAAAATAGTATTAGATTGTAAATTATAATTAATTTATATAAGAAACTTCAGATTTTTCTTCTACCTCTTTCAAAGTAACACCTTTTGCCAATTCTATAATTTTTACTCCTTTATCATTATCAATTTCAAAAACCCCAAGATCAGAAATAACTAAATTAACCACCCCAACTCCAGTAAGTGGAAGAGAACAAGATTTTACTAATTTTGGTGAACCATCTTTTGCAACATGATCCATTAAAACAATTACTTTTTGGACTCCTGCTACTAAATCCATAGCACCACCCATTCCTTTTATCATTTTTCCAGGAATCATCCAATTAGCTAAGTCACCGTTTTCAGACACTTGCATTGCACCTAGTATAGAAGCATCAATATGCCCTCCTCTTATCATAGCAAAAGAATCAGCAGAAGAAAAATAGCTAGTTTCAGGAAGTGCAGTTATAGTTTGTTTTCCTGCGTTGATTAAATCTGCATCTTCTTCTCCAAGATAAGGGAAAGGCCCCATACCCAGCATACCATTTTCACTTTGTAACGTCACTTTACTATTTTTGGGAATATAATTGGCTACTAAGGTTGGCATACCTATACCTAAATTTACATAAAAACCATCTAAAAGCTCTTTTGCTGCTCTGATGCACATCTCTTCGCGTGACCATGCCATAAAATTCTCCTAATTTCGTTCTCTTGTAGTCAAATTCTCTATAGATCTAGAATAAGATTTTCCTTGGATAATACGATCTACATATATACCAGGAGTGTGTATTTTATCGGATTCTATTTCACCATTTTCCAATAAATGTTCTACTTCTACTACTGTAACTTTTCCCGCAGTAGCCATAACAGGATTAAAATTCCTAGCTGTCATTCGGTATATCAAATTTCCTTCCTTATCACCCTTCCATGCTTTTACCAATGACAGGTCAGCTGTAAGACCTTTTTCCATAATATATTTTTTTCCAGAAAAGCTTCTGACTTCTTTATCCTCAGCAACTAATGTTCCAACCCCTGTCGCAGTATAAAATGCAGGTATACCCGCACCACCTGCCCTAATACGTTCTGCTAAGGTTCCTTGAGGGGTAAATTCTAATTCTATATCACCATTTAAATATTGTTCAGCAAATAATTTGTTCTCACCTACGTATGAAGATATAGCCTTTGAAATTTGTTTGGTTTCTAGCAATTGACCTAAACCAAATCCATCTGTTCCTGCATTGTTAGATATAACTGTAATTTTTTGAACTCCACTATCTCGTAAACCAATAATCAAATTTTCAGGTAAACCACATAATCCAAATCCCCCTGACATTACAGTCATACCATTAAAAGTTATTCCTTCTAATGCTTTTTCTGCTGTTTCAAACACTTTTCCAATGCTATGTTGATTCAAGTTTTTCTCCTATCAAAACTATAAAATATTTCAATTTTACAATAGATTATAAAAAATAAAATGAATTTATTTAATTAAAAAAAAATACATATAAATTACATAGATATTATCATAGAAAAATAATACTATTACATATGTTTCCTTATTTAAAAATTTTCAAACAAAAAAAATATCTAACGCAAAAAGAGGCGCCTTGTGGATGATATTTTCAAATATATGTTTTGTTATAATGACAGGTTTAATACGATATTTAGCTCAAAAATATCCAATAATAGAACTAGTTTTTTTTCGAGCACTCTTTGGAACTCTTTTTGTCCTGCCTTGGATTTTATCTTCAGGCATCAAGACCATATATACAAAATCACCTCTAATACATTCAGCACGCAGTGTATGTGCATTATTAGCAATGTACGCATGGTTTTACGCAATAAGTAATATGCCTTTATCCCAAGCAACAGCAATAAATTTTGCAGCCCCAATTTTTGCCTCTATTGCCGCTATTATTTTTTTAAAAGAAAAAGTTAAAAGAAGAAGATGTCTTGCAATTTTGATTTCATTTTTGGGAATTTTGATTATTATCAGACCAGGAATTATAGAAATTAATAATGCTACCTTCGTTGCATTAACAGCAACATTATTGATGGCTTTAGGAGCAACTTTAGTAAAACTTCTTACAGATAAAGACCACCCAAATGCTGTAGTTTTTTTTATGCCACTACTCCTAACTTTTTTTTCTATACTACCTACTATCATTTTATGGGTAACTCCTTCGTTATATGATTATGGGCTGATGATTATTGCTGGATTTGCTGCCACTTGTGCACATCAAGGGTTAACAAGAGCTTTTGCTGTATCTGAAGCTACCGCAGTTTTACCCTACGACTACCTGAGGCTCCCTTTAATAGCTGCTATTGGTTATTTTTTGTTTGATGAGTATATAGATTTTTGGGTATGGGTCGGATCAGCTATTATTTTTATTTCTTCAGTCTATATTGCACATCGCGAGTTAAAACTCGGGAATAGACTATCAAAAGAAGTAAAGGCAGCACGACGAACCCCATGAGAAACAAAAAATTAATAAAAACAGACTATACTCAAAATAATATTAAAGGAAGTCTATATATACTACTTGCTGCTGCTACATTTCCTGCAATGGGTGCTTTAGTAAAATTAATTTCATATGAATTACACCCTTTCGTAATAGCTTTCTTTAGAAGCTTCTTTGGTCTTGTTTTAATACTACCTCTAATATTAAAAGAAAACACCAATATACTGAAAACAAATAAGCTTTATATACATTTAATACGCGGTATTTTGGGTGTAGGAGCAATGTTAACTGGATTTTATGCTCTTAGTATTTTACCCTTAGCCAGCGCAATCTCAATCGGATATACAAGAGTTTTATTTCTTATTCCACTAGCTGTTATAATCTTAGGAGAAAAAGTAACTATTTTAAGAGTAGCAGCTACATTTATAGGGTTTCTAGGAGTATTAATAATAGTAGGTTTCGAAAAAATTGAATTACCCATTTTTGCTGTATTCTTAGCTTTAATAAGCGCTTTTCTAATAGCTGCAATTAAACTTACTATCAAATATTTATCAAGTACTGAATCAACTTTAACCATTCAGATTTGGTTTGGTATAATATCTACGATAGGTACAGTTCTTCCCGCAATTCTAGTTTGGGAAACTCCTTCAAATAAAAACTTTTTACTTCTCTTTTGTATCGGTGCTTTAGGTTTAATTGCACAAATACTTACTATTAAAGGACTTAGAATTGGGCAGGCTACCGTAGTAATGCCTGTTGACTATTCTCGACTAATATTTGCTTCCACTTATGGATTGATTTTATTTGGAGAAATTCCTACCTGGAATACATTAATAGGTGCATTTTTTATTATAATCACCTGTATTTATATAAACCAAACACAACCAATAAGTAAGTCTCCTATTTAGAATCAAATTGTAACTCTGTTTATATAAATCATTACTGAACCAAGGTGTATTAGGGCTATTGAGGTTAATATTTTTCTTACAGTTCCATACCATTGAGGAATCCTACCCATACGTACACTATATGAATCTACAAAATAACTTATTGTAAATCCAAGCATAAATATTAAAATTACTAGCATATAATTGGTGATGCCCATTAGAGCCAACCAACACACTAAGGCAGGTATAACTGACCACACATACCAATGCCATTGATCAGATAATTTATTGTGATTTCGAGATAACGATATACCCCACTGTACAGCTCCTAAAAAAGATAAAACTATTACAGAATAATTAAGTAAATTTAGAAAAGCAAAACTTTGCCAAGGGTCTCTTAAAAACCAAACACTTAAGGTACATATACTAAAAGGAATTATAGATAGGACACTTAAAATAAAAGGGGTTCGTGGTATAAAATATAACTTTTGATAGAAACTACTTTTTTTTGTATTTTTCATAAGCGTCATCCATCATTTTTGCCAATGTTATATCTTTATCTGTTACTTTACCTGCATCATGTGTGGTAAGATTTACAATAACTTTTGAATAAACATTAGTCCATTCTGGGTGATGATCTAATTTTTCGCATTTAAACGCTATTTCCGTCATCCAAGCAATAGTAATAGGAAATGTTTCGAAAACAAATGTTTTTGTTATGACTAAATTTTCCTTGATATATTTCCAACCAGAATTTTTTGTTAGTTGATAGTTAAGTATATCATTTTTCATAAAATTTCTTTCTTTTATTTATTTAATCTAATATAAATACAACCATATAACTTTTGTGTTATATTAATATATAAAGTTATTAGTGTAATATTTTTTTAGAATTTTTTAAGGAGTTTATGGATAATGGCTTTTGGCAAATTTTCAACAAGCGCAAATATTCAGGCTAAAGCAGCCCAGCTATCAGGTGTAGATGAAGGACTGCGCGCATTTATGTTGCGTGTTTATTCTTATATGACAGCTGGACTAGCCATAACTGGTTTTGTGGCATGGCTCATAGCAGGTGCAGCAGTAGTAACAGATGGTTCTGGAATGGTAGTTGGTTTAACAAGCTTGGGTCAGAGTTTGTACGGTTCACCTCTAGGTTACGTAGCTATGTTTGCACCTTTAGGAATAATTATATGGATAAGCTTTGGCATTAATCGCATGAAATCTTCAACAGCTCAAACCTTATTTTGGGTATTAGCTGCATGCTATGGAATTTCACTTTCTTCCATATTTATTGCATATACTGGAGCTACAGTTGCAAGGGTTTTCTTTATTACTTCTTCAATGTTTTTGGCGATGAGCTTGTGGGGATATACCACAAAAAGATCCCTAGTAGGAATGGGGTCATTTTTAATGATGGGATTAATAGGCCTCATCATTGCTTCAATTGTTAATATGTTTATGGAAAGTAGTGCTCTACAGTTTGCTCTCTCTATAATAGGAGTAATTATATTTGCAGGTCTAACGGCATATGACACACAAATGCTAAAAGAAATTTATGTAGAAGGTGAATCAGGAGAGATAAGTACTAAAAAAGCGGTAATGGGTGCATTAAAACTTTACTTGGACTTCTTACTACTTTTTCAATATTTACTTATGCTCTTCGGCAATAGAGAATAATCATATTTTTATGGAGTTTTACTCACCCATATCTATATTTAATTAGATATGGGTGATTATAAAAAATGATAATGTAGATCTTTTTTATGTAAAACTATATTTTCTCTTATAGATAAATTTAGAGAGATTTTATGTCTTACGATAAACTATATTCAGAATGGAAATCTAACCCTTATGAATATTGGGATAAGAAGTCCGAGGATATAGTATGGGATAAAAAATGGGAACAGGTTCTAGATGAAAGTCGCCTTCCTTTTTACAGATGGTTTGTGGGTGGAAAATTAAATACTTGCTATAACTGTATTGATAGACATGTTGCAAATGGAAGACAAAATCAGTTAGCAATAATCTATGATAGTCCCATTACAAATAAAAAGAAAAAATACACATATTCTGAACTATTAAATGAAGTATCCAAGACAGCTGGAGCTCTCAAGAACCTCGGTGTTACTAAGGGAGATAGGGTACTAATATATATGCCAATGGTTCCAGAAAGTATTATATCAATGTTAGCAACCGCACGCTTGGGTGCCATTCATTCTGTAGTCTTTGGTGGGTTTGCAGCAAGCGAATTAGTTACCAGAATAGAAGATGCTAAACCCAAAGTAATTATAGCTGCTAGTTGCGGAATTGAACCTAATAAAATTATTCCATATAAGCCAATGCTTGACGAAGCCATACAAAGATCAAAGCATAAACCTTCAAATACTTTAATCCTTCAAAGAGAAGAGGAAAAATGTCACCTAACATCAGGGTATGATCTTGACTTCGAAGAAACTGTCAGTAGTTCTAAACCTACTGATTGTGTACCCGTATATTCGACAGACCCTCTTTATATACTTTACACATCTGGTACTACAGGTGACCCAAAAGGAATAGTAAGAGATAATGGAGGTCACGCTGTAGCTTTAAAGTCTAGCATGTCTATGACATATGGAATTAATCCAGGAGATGTTTTTTGGGCCGCCTCTGATGTGGGGTGGGTGGTAGGACATTCTTACATTGTATATGGTCCACTTTTGCAAGGATGTACTACAATAGTATATGAAGGAAAACCTGTTGGTACACCAGATGCTGGCCAATTTTGGAGAGTTATTTCAGAACATGGTGTAAACGTCATGTTTACCGCACCAACTGCTTTAAGAGCAATAAAACGTGAAGATCCAAATGCAACTTTAATAAAAAAATATAACCTATCAAATTTTCGCCATCAATTTCTAGCAGGAGAAAGAGCTGATCCTGATACAATAGAGTGGACCCGTAAAGTCCTAAAAGTACCTGTAATAGATCACTGGTGGCAAACAGAAACTGGTTGGTCAATTGCAGGAAATTTTATAGAACCTGGCTTATTCTTAGTAAAACCTGGATCTACAGGTAAAGCAGCTCCAGGATATGATGTTAATGTTATTAATAATTTGGGAAAAATAGCCAAGACGAATACTATTGGTTCACTTGTAATTAAACTTCCTCTTCCTCCGGGTTGTAGTCCAACATTATGGAAAAATGAAAAAAGGTTTAAAGAAGCCTATCTGGATGAATATCCAGGTTATTATTCTACATCCGACGCAGGATTCATAGATAGTGAAGGCTATATATCAGTAATGTCACGAACTGATGATTTTATAAACTGCGCTGGCCACAGATTATCTACCGGTGGAATTGAAGAAGTGCTTAGTAAGCATCCAGATGTTGCAGAATGCGCAGTTGTAGGTGTTAAAGATGAATTAAAAGGACAAATTCCTCTGGGCTTTTTAGTATTAAAGAAAGGACATTCTAAGAATACAGCTGTAATTTCTGAGGAAACAGTAAAAATGGTCAGAGAGGAAATTGGTGCCGTCGCATCATACCAGATTGGAATGATAGTTTCTCAACTACCTAAAACAAGATCAGGAAAGATTCTTAGAGCTACGATTGCTAAAATTGCAGATAGTGAAGAAGTTAAGGTGCCAGCAACTATAGAAAATCCAGATATTTTAAAAGAAATAAAAAAAGTATTAATTTCTAATGGTTATGCAAAATGATTATTAGATCTAAGTAACATTGCTAAAGATTCATAGTCATTTTCCTTATCAGGTTCTAGCAAACCGTGCCTTACAAAAAAATCAATCAAAACTAAGGAACAGTTAGCTTTGAAGTCATCAGTATGATTTAAAATATTATAAATATCTCTCCAACTTAACAGCTTAAAGTTTTCAACCTCACCATCGCTGCATTTTGGAATAAAGTCTTCCTGTAAATTAAGATCATATACAAAAATAATGTCTGGCCTAAAACCAAAACCTTCCTTTAAAACGTAATTTATTGCGCCTACTGGTTTTACATTTAGCAATATTTTCCTACTGATATTTGCTTCCTCCTCACATTCCCTTACTAATGCAGAATAAGCACTTTCTCCTACGGGTATTCCACCAGCAACTGTGTTATCCAATTTACCTGGATCAACACGCCGGTCTTTACTTCTCCTAGGAACCCATATATGAGGACCATCTTCCTTATTAACATAGCCATTCATATGTATACCGTATCCAGTGATACCAAAAATAGGAAGTGCTGCTCTATCTAAAACGAATCTTACTTTACCTCCAAAGTAAGGAACGCATGGAAATAATTCTTTGGTTAATGAGCGAATCAGCTTATTTTTATCCAAAATAAACGCGGCTTCTTGCATTAAGTTATTTAATTCATTTTTTTTAAGGTTTGGAATAGAAAAAAAATCTCTTTTCAATTCCAAATCATTAATATTACTTTGAAGTAAGTCAGCCACTTCTTTATGTATTAATCCTATTCTTTCATAGTTAATTTTTACTGGAATAAAATTTTTATAAAAAGATTCTTCTATTTTAAAAAAATTAATTCGGTCTATTAGGCTCATAATTTATTCCAAAATAAATTTATGCTAAATACTAAAAACAAAGCTGAAAAGAATGCTAAAAAAGCCCCTAAATAATATGGAAAACTATATCCGAGATGAAAAAAAAGTGCTCCTGCAACCAGTGGGCTCATTATACGAGCTAGTGAACCAACTGACTGAGAAATTCCTAGAGCAATACCTTGTTGACTATCGGGTGTCCTCTTAGAAATAAGTGCAGATATAGAGGGACTAATCAAGGCAAGCCCTATCGCTATAAACGACATGGAAATACAAGTAATTAACAAACTGGAAAAGATAGAAATTCCTGCACATCCAAGAAACATTGATAAAAATCCTATAATGATTAATAGTTCTTCCTTAAAAATACGAGTTAACGGACCTATAGCTAGACCTTGGACTAGAGCAGCTAACACTCCAGCCAAAGTGAAAAGCCATCCATTCTGTTGAGGACCCCAATTCAAATTTCGTTCAGACCACATTGCAAATGTAGACTCCATACCTGCAAATATAAATGTCATGACAAATAAAAGAAAAATCATTTCTTTTATTTTTGTAATTTTAAGAATGTTTAAATCAGATATTTTAAAATGATTTCTTTTTTCTTTAAGTTGTTTAGGCTCTTTTAAAAAAAATAATGCTATTATAAAAGCTGTAAGTGATAATAATGCGGCAAATATCATAGGGTAAGAATAATCTGCTGTAATAGGGTCTTTACCTGCAAGCATCCCTCCTATTGCAGGGCCTAATATAAAACCAATGCCAAATGCAGCGCCAAATAATCCCATCCCTTTTGCTCTGTCTTTTTCTTCAGTTACATCAGCAATATATGCTTGAGCCACACCAATATTTCCTGCCATAGCACCCGCAAAGGCTCTTGCTAGTAAAAATAAAACAAAATTCGTAGTCATGGATAAAAATAAGTATGAAAAAAAAGAACCTAATAGTGTTATTAAAATTATTATTTTTCGACCAAACTTATCTGATAATGCTCCCCAAATAGGAGCTGTTAAAAACTGCATGAAAGAAAAAACTGCCATTTGAGATGCTACTTGTTGTGTATTAGCGCCTAGTGTCTCAGAATAAAAAGGAAGTAAAGGTATAACTATACCAAATCCTATTAGATCAACCACTACTACCAAAAATATGGTTTTCATTAGTTTATAATTTTTATAAATTCATATTAAATTTATTCTAATCCCAATTTCGTAAAACGTTCTTTACGTTGGGTTAGAATTTGATCTCGAGTAAGCTTATTAAGCTCGTTTAATACCTCAGTTATAGCTTCACTAGTATCTGAAATAGTAGCTTTTGCATCTCGGTGAGCTCCACCTATAGGCTCAGATATAACTTCATCAATCACACCTAACTTTTTAAGATCTGGAGCTGTAAGCTTTAATGATTCCGCAGCTTCTTCAGCATGACTATCATCCTTCCATAATATAGAGCCACAACCCTCTGGGGAAATAACCGAATAAATTGCATTTTCTAACATTAAAACTTTACTCGCAGCACCTATCGCTATGGCTCCGCCCGAACCACCTTCTCCTATTATCACACTGATCATAGGAACAGAAATAGATAGACATTTTCGTATACAACTTGCAATAGCTTCGGCTTGTCCTCTTTCTTCTGCACCGATACCTGGATACGCGCCTGGTGTATCTATAAATGAAATTACAGGCAAATCAAATCTATCAGCAAGATCCATCAAACGTATTGCTTTTCTATATCCTTCAGGTCTTACCATGCCAAAGTTTCTTGAAAGTCTACTTTCTGTATCCATTCCTTTTTCTTGACCAATAATCATTATAGATTTTCCATTAATTTTTCCTAATCCTCCTACCATCGCAGCATCATGCGCAAAGTTTCTATCTCCTGCAAGGGGAATAAAGTCTTCTATAGCAGAATCAATATAATCTATACAATGCGGTCTTTCTGGGTGTCTTGCAACCTGCACTCTCTGCCATGGAGTAAGTTTTGAATAAGTTTTCTCTAAGATTTTTTCAGCTTGTGTTTGCAGTCTCGTAATTTCTTCCAAGATATTTAAATTACCATCATCAGTAATATGACGAAGTTCCTTAATTTTCCCTTCTATTACCGCTATAGCTTGTTCAAAATCTAGAAAGTGTTGCATAATTAAAGTTCCTTATATTACGTTTGTTCTGCTATTTGTTCAGCCTTTTGAACCAAGTTCTCTGCTTGCTTAATAGAAGCAATATCAATAAGTCTTCCATCAAGAGCTACAGCCCCCTTACCCTCGGATTGGGCCTCTTTCATTGCAAGCAATATTTTCTTTGCCCTACTTACATCTTCATCAGAAGGACTGAATATGCGGTTGGCGAGCTCTACTTGGCTTGGATGTATAGCCCATTTTCCTTCGCAACCTAATACTCCAGACCGATTAGCTTGAGCCATGTATCCATCAGGATCTGAAAAATCACCAAAAGGTCCGTCTATTGGCCTTAAACCATTAGCTCTAGCAGCTACCACCATTCTTGAAACTGCATAATGCCACATATCGCCCCAGTGAAAACTTCTTTCTTCTTCTCCATTTACATCTGTTAATACACCATAATCAGGATGTGGACCACCTATTTTTGTTGTCCTAGCTTTAGTAGATGCTGCGTAATCAGCTACACCAAAATGAAGTGATTCATTACGTTTACTAGCAGATGCAATCTCATTTACATTTGCCATTCCAGCGGAAGTTTCTATTATGAGCTCAAACCCTATTTTTTTTCTTCTTCCCATTGCATCTTCAACTTGGGTTACTAGCATATCTAGAGCATATATATCAGCAGCATTTCCAACTTTAGGAATCATAATTAGGTCAAGTCTTTCACCAGTTTGTTCTAAAATATCTACCACATCTCTATACATATAATGAGTATCTAGACCATTAATCCTTACAGACATAGTTTTATTACCCCAGTCTACATCATTCAAGGCCATTATAGTATTTTTTCTGGCTTGCGGTTTATCATCGGGAGCTACAGCATCTTCTAAATCAAGAAAAATAACATCTACTTTACTTTTTGCTGCCTTTTCAAATAGTTCTGTTCTTACTCCAGGCACGGCCAATTCACTTCTATTAAGTCTTGGTGTGGCTTGCTCTATTATTTTAAAACTCATCGAACCCCTCCTAATGTTAATGTGAAAACACTGAAATCTAACTATAATTTAACATATCATAAAGCTCAAAATTTATTTATTTTTGCTAAAGGATGTTTCATTAAAGCATGGTGTGTACTATTATTGGCTATATGGGTATAAATTTGGACCGTAGAAATGTCTGAATGTCCCAATAGCTCCTGAATTACTCTCAAATCTGCTCCATTAGCTAACATATGTGAGGCAAACGCATGTCTAATAACATGAGGAGATAGTCGATGTCTAGAGATACCCGCTTTAATACCTGCCTCTTTCAAAAGATTCCAAAAAGTTTGTCGTGTAATAGAACCATTTTGTCCAGGAAACAACCATATTGATAATGTATTTTTTTTCAAAAACTTATGCCGTATTTTAAGATAGCTTTCTAAGGCACTTACAGCATGCTCTCCAACTGGAACTACTCTTTCTTTTCCTCCTTTACCATTCACTATTATGCTTCTATCTTCCTTCACAAAGCTTGATGTTTTTAAGTTTACTAATTCTGAAACTCTAAGCCCTGCACCATATAAAATTTCTATTAAAGCCAATAGTCTTATTCCTTTGATGCTTTTATCTTCTGATACCGTTTTAATTAAGGAATTCATTTGATTTACACTAATAATCTTAGGTAAGGTTCTACTAGTAGAAGGAAAACTTAAAGTTGTTGCAGGGTTGTCTTTTCTATATCCGTCTGTATATAAAAAATTAAATATTTGCCTAATAGAAGATAAATTCCTAGATCGTGTTCGTGTTCCTAGTTTACTTTTAGCTAGACTAGTCAACCATTTCTCTAAATCAGATGTTTTACATCTGATTAAATCTAAGCCAATTTTATCAAGAAATTTTGATAAATTAGTTAAGTCTCTTTTATATGCTTCTTGTGTATTTAGTGTGATATTTCTCTCAACAATCATCATTTCAATAAACAACTTGATTATCAAAACGTCATTTATAAATTTGTTATTATGTTTAATCAATTTAAAATCGACACAGTCGCCTCTATAGCAAGATTTCTAGCTTCCTCCTCTAAACCAACAATACGTAAGGCTCTTATAGCTGCGTTTAATTGAATAGGGCCTGATTTTTGAGGACCGTTAGAACCTATAACTATAAGTGAAAGCAGTGCTGTTTCAGCTATTCTACCCGAAGTAGCTGCCTCTCTGAGTTGATATCTAAGAGGAGTGTTAGGTATCAAAACATTTATAGACGAAGGAACCTTACCTATCATTCTTTCCCAGACCCCTATAGGTAACTCGTAACCAAGAGCGCTTAATGTAACTAATAATCTGGTAGCAATCTCACCTTTTTCTAGTGTAGTTAATTCATCAGGCAAACCTGTCCAAACATCCAAGGAGGTTTGCGAAATTGAAAACGGTTCTGGAATATCCTCACCTGCTATCGTCAATAATACCAAAAGTCTATATAAATCTCCTGATGCTACATAGTCTAAATCTGATCTTTGACCTAATAAAGATACCCATTTAAGTGCAACATCTGATTTTCCTCCTGCAACTAAAGCCCTAGCTGCAGACCCTGCAAACCATGCTAAATCAGGTCTAGGATCTAGGGTTAAGGTTACTAACTGAGATGCCATAGCTACAGCAGAATATACACCTTCTGAACCTGCATTATCCCATAGAAGGCGCAAATACCTAGCTCTTTCAGTAAAGTTAGTTGCTCTCATCGCTGACAAAAATAATAAGGAACGCGCTAACACTCCACCTTTTTCTTTAGCAAAAGCTGCGGGTCTTTCCATGTCCTCTTCATTAAAATTAACAGAGGCATAGATTGAAGAAAGATCTCTTGGTGGCACAAGACCCAATGACACTAGAGTTTCAATAGCCTTTATCTGCCTTTCAATATTACTAGTTTTCAAGGCAGCAACTGCCCGCAAAACTGGAATAGAATATTCTTCCCCTATACTATCTGATAGTTTTTCTCCATAAGGTCCCGCAGAAAGAGTAACTAGCATTGCAGTATTTATATTTTCTATAAATTCAAAATTTCCTTCCTCTTCTGTTAGAGATAAAACTAAGTTAACAAAAGGATCATCTTGCTCTATATCTTGTTCTATAAGTTCTAAACTAAGTAAAGCCCCATCTAGCTCTCCTTCTGCCAATTGGCACGCTACTAATAATTTTCTATAATCTAAAGACTGCACGCCTTGAGAAAGCTTATTTTTTACACCTAGACAGCCATTTATAGTATCTCCTGCTTCTAGTAGAATTAGAATTAGTTTTTCATTAAAAGAAACATCTTTTTTGTCTTCCGGAAGTAGTTTTATCAACTCATTAAGTAAATTATATTCACCTAAATGAGCTAATAACCTTATTCTGATCAGTAATAAATCTTCTCTTTCTATACCTGCGTTATCTATAGGATTTCCATCTTGGTCAATTGCTTCTAATTCATCACTTTCTTTAAAAACTGGTCTTTTTGATCTGGAAAGGAGTATTCTACGCATAAGATGATTCATATTAGGCGATCTAGCCTCAGTTGGCATATAGTTTAATAAGGCTTTAGCTACAGATACATTAGTTCCATCCCACATTAACCAACCCAATCCTCCCTCTTCTCGAGATAGTAAACCTAGCCAAGATATATCATCCTTTTCAGGGAGATCATTAATTTCTATATTATTTTTTACTCTATAATTTTGATCTTCATTGGTATTTTGTACTAATTTATTTGTATCTATAAGGCTTTCTGCTACTTGAGCTTGTATACCTAAATTCTCATTAGAATAATTGCTCATTGCTTGATCATTAATAATTACTGGCTCGCAACTACATTTTTCTTCTTCATTATTAGCTTTACGCATCCTCTCACAACCAACCATAGCCGAATCTATAGCTGCTTCTTCGGTAGCCATATTCTTACTATATCCTAGTGATAAAAAAAGCCCGTTAGATTCTTTAATACTGTCCAAATCTTCCCAAATAATACATGCCGCCCCTGCTCGGTTTTCTTCTAACTGAGAAAAGTCTATGTCCCAATGAGCCATAGTTCTCATGTAGATTGTAACTATTTCATTGTCTAACCCATAAATTTTATTCATATTACTTCTTGTCAATTCATCAGGGTTTACAATATTTTCTAATCCTACTTGGTCTTCTTGGGGAACCACAAGCTGATAAGGATCCTCTAAGTTTTCTTGAGCGCCGCATACATTCTTTAAAAAAAGAAATATAAAGACATAAATGATATATGCTATTTTATAGGAATCGTTCATTTGAAATTTCTTTCTCAATCTCTAGCTGAGGAGCAGGAATTTCCCAGAATAATAAAAATCCCGTACCACCTATTATCAATAACAAAACAGCAAAAACTAAAAATCTAAATAGTATAAACATAGAACCTCGCTAAAAAACAATCTAATATTATAGCAACTTCACCCTAGAAATTATTTATTAAAAATAATATCTTTAATTAATTTAATATATTTTATCTTTTACATAATAACATTCACTTAAACAAAAATTAAACTATAAAGAGATATTTTTTGAGCAAACCTAAATCGAATGAACTATATACTGATAATGATATAAGTTCCATAAGCCAAAAAATTAAAAATAAAAAAATTTTATTTGTTGGCTTAATGGGATCTGGAAAAACTACTATTGGAAAGCTTTTAGCAAATTACATCAATTATCAATTTTATGATTTGGATAAAGAAATAGAAAAAAAATATAATAAAAGTATAAGAGAAATATTTTCTAGCGAAGGTGAAATAAATTTCAGAAAAAGTGAAGCCGCTATAATAAAAAAATTACTAGTAAGTAACAATAATAATGGAATGGTTATAGCAAGTGGTGGAGGAACCTTTTTAAATAAAGAAACTAGAATATTGGCTAAAAAACAAGCTTTAACTATTTGGCTTCGAGCAGACCTTGACCTTTTATATAATAGGACACAAAATCAAAATAATAGACCACTGTTAAATTTTGATGATAAGAAAGAAGTGCTAAAAAAGCTGATAAAAGAAAGATACCCTATTTATGAGGAAGCAAACATAACAGTGGAAAGCAGTAAAACATCTAAATTAAATATGGTCAAAAAAGTCTTAAATAAGATTAGTATATTTTTAAGTGAGACCCAAATATATGAATAAGTCCATAAATATAAAGCTAACCTCAAACTCTTATAATATTATTATTTCAGATGGCCTAATTAATAAAGTTGCAGAATTTCATTTAAATCTTTTTAGTTATAGACCGGCAATAATAATTAGTGACGACAAAACAGCCCCCTTATATATTAATAAACTTAAACAGTCATTTTCTAGAGAAGGTATTTCTAACAGGGATATAATAATACCGCATGGTGAAAAGCAAAAAAATTTCGTTACACTTATAGAAATTACAAATAACTTACTTTCTAATAATGTTAGTAGAGATACCGTACTTTACGCCTTAGGAGGTGGCGTTATTGGTGATTTAACTGGGTTTACTGCCTCCATAACGCTAAGAGGACTTGACTTTGTTCAAATACCAACAACACTTTTGTCGCAGGTTGATAGCTCTATAGGAGGAAAAACAGGCATAAATACGCAGCATGGGAAAAATCTAGTGGGCACGTTTTATCAACCAAAATTAGTCTTGATAGATACCTCTACACTTAATACTCTGCCTAATAGCGAGATGTTATCTGGTTATGCTGAAGTAGTTAAATATGCACTTATAAAAGACCCCACCTTTTTTCAATGGTTAGAAAAATATGGAAGTAAAGTTATTCAGTGTGAAGAAAAATATCTAGCAGAAACTATATACAAATGCTGTACTATAAAATCAAATATAGTAAGACAAGA
>CAYMQD010000285.1:0-4185 GCA_964392475.1 uncultured Alphaproteobacteria bacterium | reverse complement strand
ATCTGTTTTATCACCTAATAAAGGCTTTACACAATTTTCTACTACAAAGACATAGCAAGATGCAAACCAACAATTCGATTCCCAAAGAAGCCAGCGATTTATGTCGGCTCGCGTTTTCAAATCCGTGGGATAGGCACTATTATTCCCTTCCTTATCAGCAGCATATTGTAGAATCGCATTAGATTCCCATAATATAAAGTTACCATCACGTAAAGTAGGGACAGATGCCATTGGATTAATTGCAACATAATCAGGACTAGCATACTCTGCTTGAAAAAAGTCAATTTTTTTTAAAGAGTATTCAGCTCCTATTAATTTAAAACCCGCAAGCACCTTGCGACTATTAATGGTTATTGGATCAAGTAACAGTTCCATGACTCCTCCATAATTAGTTTTATTTGAGATATATTCAAGAATAGCAAATAACAAAAGACTAGTCATCTAAATAATATTTAATAATAACAAGCACTTAAAACTAAATCATTCATATAAATAAGAGTTTTTATTATATTTAATTTATTATATAAACAAAAAAAATATACAATAAAATAGTTTAAATAAAACATATTATATATGAAATTTACTATTTGATATTTATTTAATTTTAAAGAATTATAATAAAAAGTAATTTATTACGGATATTTATATAGCATTTAGATGTACAAAAAGATTATTTTATACTTTGATGGTTATTTTTTTTGTTTACTCTTTAACTTAAGAGCATTTTTTAAGTTGCTTAAAATAAGGTTCAAGTACGAAAAACAAAATAATAGATTTATAGCTTTAGAAGATGATTTTTATATGTATTTTTTCCATAAAAAACAAGCTATATATGCATACTATAATGGCCTCAGGAAAAGATCTATAAATTTAAATATAGACTATTTTTTGGACCAAATAGACTTTAAAGATGGAGACATAGTCATAGATTGTGGTGCAAATGTAGGAGATCTTTCACTTTATTTTCATTATAATAATATAAAAATTAAATACTTTGGATATGAACCTTCGCCTCTCGAATATTTGTGTTTAAAAGAAAATTTGCAGAATCACTCTACATATAATATTGCTTTATGGGATAAAAAGTCTGATTTAGACTTTTATGTATCTTCACAAAATGCAGACTCATCGCTTATTGAACCATATTCTTATGAGAATATCATAAAAGTAGAAACTCAACGTCTAGATAATTTATTTAAAAATATTGATATTAAGCTTTTAAAATTAGAAGCTGAAGGTGCGGAACCTGAGATAGTTTTTGGTGCAAAAGGTATTTTAAATAAAATAAAATATATCTCAGCTGATTTAGGTTTTGAGAGGGGTAAAAAACAAGAATCTACATTTGCAGAAGTAAACAATTTCTTAATGAGCAACAATTTTCTTTTAGTGAAAGTTTCTCAAAAGAGGCTTACTGCAATATATAAAAATATTAATTTTTGATAAATAAAAGTTTTTTATTAGATATTTTTACTAAATATTTTTCAAATAAACCGTTTAATGATTCATGAGTAATTATAACTCCTTAAACATATCTAATTTTATTTTTCAAAATGCACATAATAAAAGAAGTTGCATTAAAGATGAACTTATATCTTATCAAAACGAAAAAGCTCAATTTGCTTATCTCATACTAAGTGGAAAAGTTATATCTAAGGCTAATAGTAATGCTAAAGGCAAGGCATTGACTGATAGAGAACTTAAAATTGGTGCTAGCATAGGATTATTTGATATAATACTAGAGCAAAACTACACACGCTCTGCCATAGCTAAGAGTAAGTCACAGCTTGCAATGATAGATTATAAAATTGTCACTGATTATTTAAACTATACTAATTTAAAATCAAAAAGCATAATAAAAGCGCTTGCTTTAGAAATCAATAGATCATCTCCTGGTTTTTGGAGTTAAAATGGATAAAATCTATTTTCATTCAGAAGCAATTGAAGCTCAAGGAAGCATAGCTAAATACTTTTATATTGTTTTATCAGGAAAAGTACTTGTTTTAGAAAAAAATGGTAAAAGTGTATTAAAAATTATTGCTCAACGAGAAGTTTTTGGACTTATAGAATGTTTGGCTAATAGAACATGGGCTAACACTTTCATAGCTCACAGAAACGTAAAATTAGTTAAATTACCTTCAGAATCTTTGAAAATCTTTTTAAACTCAGAGCCACTTGGGGTTAAGGAAATGATCAATAATCTATTATATATGAGTCAGCCAAGATAATATTTAAAAATCGTTAAATAATAATTATATTTGGCATGATACATGCACTGTAATTAAGCATGGAGAAAAGCCATGAATAATTATAAGCCTAGTAGAAAAAATAATATCAATAATAAATTTTCAAGTGAAGTTGCAAAGTATGGTGTTGCAATAGGAATATATGATGATAATGAAATTCTAAAAGAAGAACGTATTATTCCATTGGGAAATTACCTAACAGATCAATTGCCTACTACGGAAGAAATTGTAATGACAAAATTCTTGTCTTCCACAGTTAATCAAAAAGCCTCTTAAGTAATTTATAATATAAACGAATATACTTTTTTACTGATGTAAAGATTTCAAACGCATTAACCTTCTTCGTTCTGCAGAAGAAGGAATATTAAGCATCTCTCTATACTTAGCAACAGTGCGCCTAGCCACAGCTACCCCATTTTCAGACATTATTACAGCTAAATTGTCATCACTGTATGGTTTACCATTTGGTTCATTCTCTATAACTTTTTTAATCATTTCCCTAACTGTTGTAGCGGCATGTCCATCAGAATCACCATTTATTCCAATAGATGCACTAAAAAAGTCCTTCATTTGAAATAATCCCCAAGGTGTTAATATTAATTTAGACCTTGTAACGCGACTAACTGTACTTTCATGCATTTCAATTGCATCTGCAATATCTTTCAATACTAGGGGTTTTAAATGACCTGGACCATTTCTAAAAAAATCTTTTTGCTGCCTCAAAATTTCTAAAGCTACTTTTAGTGTTGTATTATTCCTTTGTTGAATTGCCCTAACCAACCATCTTGCAGAATTTAAATTTTCACCAACATATTTTTTACCTTCTTCTTCCAATATAGAGCTCTTTATCTCTTCGGCAAAATTTTCATTAACATTTATAGATGGTAGAGTTGACTTATTAAGATGCACTTTCCATCCCTTACTTGATTTAGTAACTATAACATCAGGAGGTTCCACATCAGTATTAGCTGCATCAAAGCCTTCAGCAGGTTTAGGGTTTAAAGTCCTTATAGTCTTAACTAAGACAGATAATTGATTTTTATCTACACCAACTATTTTAGATAATTTTTCTATTTCACCTTTAGCTAATAAATCTAGATTATCTATTACTATTTCTAAGCTTGGAGTTATGATTTTAGATTCAATTAATTGAATTTTAAGACATTCTCCTAAATTTCTCGCAAAAATTCCTACAGGTTCCATTTTTTGTAATTTAGCTAATACAAGTTCTACATCATTTAAAACCCAATTATTATTTTCTGCAATCTCATTTAGATGAGCAGTTAGCCAACCAGAAGAGTCAATCAAATCAAGAAGTGATAAAGCTATATTTTTTTCACTAGACTTTTTAATATCTATTGAAATTTGTTCTAACAAAAAATTTCTTAATGTTTTTTTAGGGGCAGCTATTCTTTCTTCTATTGAAGAAATATCATCATACTGAGATGATTTTATATTTGATTTTGTCTCTGTTTTATAACTTTCTTCCCATACACTTTCGTCATCCTTAGACTTTTCCTTTTTTAAAGAATTTTCCGCCTTAGTTGAATCATTAATCAAATTATCAGAATTAATGTTTTCCTTTAAACTAGAATTATTTATTTCTCCATTATTTTTATTTTCTAAAAATGGATTACTTTGCATAATTTCATCTACATATTGACTACGTTCTTGATTAGAAAGTTGCAAAAGCTTTATGGCTTGCCTTAGTTGAGGAGTCATAACCAAGGATTGACCTTGCCTTACTGATAATTGTTGTCCTAACTGCATTTTAATATCTCCATAAAAAAAATTTATAATGCAGTCTTTATAAAAAAATACTAAATTTCAAAATTTTAATTTGACTATAAAAAATGTCATATTAATGACAATTAAAAAAATCAAATTATTCCTTGGCCTAAAAATAAAATTTTTATTAAATTAAAAAAAAAAAAATATTTTA
>CAYMQD010000284.1:0-3726 GCA_964392475.1 uncultured Alphaproteobacteria bacterium | reverse complement strand
AAGTTGGAAACCCATTCACCGAAAAGCTTCTTTTAGAAGCTTGCTTAGAACTTATGGATTTAAACGTAATAGTAGGAATTCAAGATATGGGAGCAGCAGGTCTAACTTCTTCTTCAGTTGAAATGGCATCAAAAGATGACTTAGGGATGAAGTTATACTTAAACAAAATACCTTTACGAGAAAAATCAATGACTGCTATAGATATTATGCTTTCTGAAAGTCAGGAAAGAATGCTAATTATAACTAAACCTGGTTCTGAAAAAATAACTAAATCTGTATTTGATAAATGGGAACTTGATACAGCGATAATAGGAGAAATAACAGACACTAAATTACTTGAAATAGAATATAATGGCATAGAAGCCGCCTCTATACCAATTAACCCCTTAGCTAAAGGTATCTCTTATGATCGATCATTCTTATCAAGTAAATCTAAAAAAATTAAAAAAATAGTACCTTATAAAGATACCCAAAAGGCTTTATTAAAATTATTAAGATCTCCAGATATATCTTCAAAAAAATGGATTTGGGAACAGTATGATAGCATGGTAATGTGTGACACAATTAGTGAGCCAGGATCAAATGCAGCAGTGATGAGAGTGCATGGATCTCAAAAGTGTCTGGCTATAACCACTGACTGCACACCTAGATATTGTTTAAATGATCCATATTTAGGTGCACAACAAGCTGTGGCTGAATCTTATAGAAACCTTATATCAGTTGGTGCTAAACCTTTAGCAATAACAGATTGTTTAAACTTTGGTAATCCAGAAAATAAACGTGTAATGGGTCAATTTAGATCTGCAATAGAAGGTATTTCAAAAGCGTGTAAAAAATTAAGTATGCCAGTAGTATCTGGGAATGTATCATTTTATAATGAAAGTGAAGGTAAAAATATACCTCCTACTCCCCAAATTGGAGCTATAGGAATTATAAAAGACATTAAACAAGTAACTTCTATTAAACCTAATCATCAGGATCTCTTATTACTTGTTGGAAAAACCTCGGGTTATCTATCATGTTCTCTTTACAGTAAAGTAATATTAAACAATAAAAATATGCATAATCTAGGGACTCCACCACCCGTAAATTTATATAATGAAAAACGAATAGGAAAAATAATATTAGAGTTGATTAATGCCGAACAAGTTAGTTCCTGCCACGATATTTCTGATGGTGGATTAATAGTTTCATTGTCAGAAATGTGCCTCGCATCTAATATAGGATTTACTTTTACAGAGAAGAATAATTCACATGCATTTCTTTTTGGCGAAGATCAAGGAAGGTATTTAATTAGCTGTGAACCTCGACTATATAACAAAAATAAAGAATATTTTAAAAAAAATAAAATTTTTATACAATTACTAGGGACATTTAATAAACAAAATCATATCCCAGAATTGACTCTACCTAATGGAAAGACCATATTAGTTAATAAATTAAGAAAAGCTCATGAAGAATGGCTACCTAATTATATGGAAAATAAAAGATAAGGTAAAAAAAATGGATATGCAAGCTCTAGAAATTGAAAGCTTAATAAAAGCGGCTATGCCCGATGCAAAGGTTGAGAAAAAAGACTTAGCTGGTGATGGAGACCATTATTCTGCACACATAATATCTTCCCAATTTTCTGGAAAAACACGAATACAACAACACCAAATGGTTTATGCAGCTCTTGGGGATCGAATGGGTGCAACTTTACATGCGTTGGCTCTACAAACTTCTATACCCGATTAATCAACTAAAACTGAGGATAATAATGGAAAATAATAATTTAGTATTTGAAAAAATTAAAAAAGATATAGATTCTAACGATGTAGTTCTTTACATGAAAGGAACGCCAGTCTTTCCACAGTGTGGATTTTCTTCTATGGTAGTACAGATACTTAATCATATGAAAGTTCAATTTACATCGTACGATGTACTTACTGAACAACCATTAAGAGAAGGCATTAAAAAGTTTAGCAGTTGGCCTACTGTTCCACAACTCTATGTAAAAGGAGAGTTTGTAGGTGGCTGTGATATTGTTAAGGAAATGTTTGAATCTGGTGAATTAAAAGAACACTTCAAGTCTTCTGGAATATCAACCGATAACTAAGGCTTAATTTACCTTGAGTAAAATTCAACTACCAAATTAGGTTCCATTTGAACTGGATAAGGAACATCAGCTAATTCAGGTATTCGTAGAAGTTTACCCCGAATTTTGTCATAGTCTACTTCCAAATACTCAGGAATTTCTCTCTCTGGCTCTTGAATACTTTCAAGGATCAGCGGATGTTCTTGAGATTTAGCACTTAGTGTGACTGTATCACCTTGTTTTAAAAGGTATGAAGGTATGTTAACGCGTTTTGAATTAACCTCTATATGCCCATGGTTGATTATTTGTCTTGCCGAAAACACTGTTGGAGCTAAATTTATTCTGTATATGAATGCATCTAGTCTTCTTTCTAATAGCCCAATAAGTTTTTCGCTAGTATCACCGGGTTGTCGAACTGCTTCTTGATAATATTTACGGAACTGCCTTTCGGAAATATTACCATAATAGCCTTTCAGTTTTTGTTTTGCTGCTAGTTGAACACCATAATCTGATGCTTTTTTTCTGCGTTGACCATGCTCTCCAGGTCCATATTCTCTATTGTTATAAGGTGACTTAGGCCTACCCCATAAATTACATCCTAACCGTCTGTCAATTTTATAGTGTGGCGATTTACGTTTGCTCATATGTAATACCATTATTTAAATAATACTTGAGGCAATATACCAGTGTAGCTACTGCTGTCAATTGTTCTTCTCATCATATTTTCTTGTTGAAGACAGAGAAGTGATTATTCCATGTAAAGTAGACAATTCTTGACTGGTTAATCTATTTCTAGAAAAAATAGCATTTATATTTTGACTCATAATTTTTATTTTCTCCGGCGGATATAAAAATTTTTTCTTTTCAAGAAGATTATTTAAACGTTTTAAAAAAACATTAAGCTCATTTTTATTGGCTGGTTTTTTGCTCTCAGAATAACCATTAGACAAAGTTTGTATATAATCTAATCCACTTAAGTGCCATTCATAGCTAATTAAAAGGACAGCCATAGCTAAGTTTAGAGAATTAAAATCAGGATTACTAGGAATCATTACTATACCATCAGAAACAGAAACATGTTTATTGATTAAACCAGAATTTTCAGGACCAAATACTATACAAGGTCGTAATCCTTGCATAGAGTCCATTCTTAACTGTAATGCAATTTGACGAGGGGTATATATTTTACTTACTAAATCTCTCTTTCTAGCTGAAGTTATATATATAGTAGAAAAATCAGAGGAAGCTTCATAATAATCTTCAAAAATCTTAATATTTTTTTTTCCTAATTTGCCAAAAGCTCCTGCAGAGGATTTAATTGCCTTTTCATTTGGCCATCCATCTCGTTGTGTAACTAATCTTATCTCAATAATGCCAAAATTTAGCATAGCTCTAGCTGCCATCCCGACGTCTTCACCTAGCTGTGGGTTTACTAGTATTAAAGCAGGTTTATAATAAAAATTTTTATTATTTGTCATTAACTAAATTTTCCTCCACTTAGTATCACTGCCAATATCTTCCAAAGCTATTCCTTCTGATTGAAGCTGCATTCTAATTTTATCTGCAGATTTAAAGTCACCGTCTAACCGTGCTTTTTTTCTTTTGTTAATTAAAGATTCTATGTGATCAGTATCTAAGTTATTTTTTAA
>CAYMQD010000283.1:0-4493 GCA_964392475.1 uncultured Alphaproteobacteria bacterium | reverse complement strand
CTTAAACTATTATAAGACTGTAGGGATAGACCTTGTTGCTATGTCTGTTAATGATTTATTAGCTCAAGGTGCATCCCCTCTTTTTTTCCTAGATTATATAGCCACAGCAAAAATAAAAGTTGAAATTATTAAGGATGTAGTCGCAGGCATTGTTAAAGGCTGCAAAGAATCAGGATGTTCTTTAATAGGGGGAGAAACTGCAGAAATGCCAGGAATGTATCATTCTGGACATATTGACCTTGCTGGGTTTGCTTTAGGAGCAGTAGAAAGAAAAAACCTTTTACCTGCAAAAAATATTCTTTCAAATGATACGCTTATAGGGCTTTCTAGTAACGGAATACACTCAAATGGTTATTCATTAGTACGTTCAATTATAGAAGGTGAACAGTGTGACTTGAATGCTCCAGCTCCATTTTATCCTCAAAATACTCTAGCAAAAGAACTAATGAAACCTACACGCATATATGTCAAGCAACTTATCCCTTTAATAGATAAGGGTATGATTAAAGGAATAGCACATATAACTGGTGGCGGAATAAAAGAAAATCTTCCTAGAATATTACCAGAATCTAAAGGTGCTACAATAGATGCAGATTCAATCAGTTTTAGTCCTAAATCAAAAGTATTTAAATGGATATCTGAAGTTTCAGGTATATCTAATAAGGAAATGTTGCAAACATTTAATTGTGGGATAGGTATGATTTTAGTTGCTTCATCTAGCCATGCACAAAAAGTTATAGCTATGTGTAAACAAGCTGGAGAAGAAGCAAAAATAATTGGAAAAATTAACGATACTCCAGGTGTTAGAATAAATAACATTGAAATGTTATGGAAAAATTAAGAGTTGCAATTTTTGTATCAGGTTACGGAAGTAACATGGTTGAGCTACTTAGTGCCTCCCAGAAAAGCTCATATCCTGCAAAAATTAAATTAGTAATTTGTGATAATCCTAATGCACCTGCTTTAAAAAAAACAGAAAAATACAATGTTGATACCAAGTTAGTAAACTATCATAGCTATAAAAATAAAAACAGCTTTGAAAAAGAAGTTCTACGTTTGCTACTTTTAAAAAATATTGAGTTTATTTGTCTGGCTGGCTTTATGCGAATATTATCGCATGATTTTATTTCTAAATGGAATGGTAATATAATAAACATTCATCCTTCTTTGCTTCCTCAATACCCAGGTTTGAACACTCATTCTCGCGTCTTATCTGATAAATCTAAGATAACTGGATGCACTGTGCACTTCGTATCATCTAGAATAGATGAAGGGCCAATAATTGCACAAAGTAAAGTTCAAATATTGGATTGTGATAACGTTGCATCATTATCAGAAAGAGTACTTAAAGAAGAACATTTACTCTATAAAGAAGTGTTAAAGAGCATTGCTCAAAAAAAACACCTTTTAAATAAGCGTTAAAACCGCATCCTAATACACTTTATTTAAAGAAATATTTCATCAAGCTGAAAAAAAAAGCTTATCTCTTTTTCTGCATTTTCCAAACTATCTGACCCATGCACTGAATTTTCTTGAATTGATATACCAAATTTCTTTCTAATAGTTCCTTCTTCAGCATCTGAAGGATTCGTTGCTCCCATTACTTCTCTGTTTAGTGCAACAGCATTGTTTGCTTCTAAAACTTGGACTACTAATGGACCCGAAATCATAAAGTTTACAAGTTCAGCAAAAAAGGGCTTATCTCCATGAACTTTGTAAAATTCTTCAGCCTTTTCCTTAGTCAAAATTACTCTTTTCTGGGCAACGATTCGCAATCCTCTTTCCTCAAGATAAGAATTTATTAATCCTGTAATGTTTCTCTTTGTAGCATCTGGCTTTATAATAGACAGTGTCCTTTGCATTAAAACTAAAACCTTTCATTCAAACATATTACATTTTGATTCTTAAAATAAAACTCACCTAAACTGTTTATACAATTTTCTATTAAAAGTTAAATCTATTTTTCAAATAAATCCCTAGAAAATTGATCTAATAAACGCACTCCAAAGCCTGTCCCTCCTGCCGGAACATTTGTCTTTTCCTTACTTGACCAAGTTACACCTGCAATATCTATATGAGCCCATGGTATGTTATTTATAAATCTTTTTATAAACATGGCACCTGCTATAGAGCCAGCACCTCTTCCACTTCCTACATTTTTCATATCTGCAATTTTAGAATCAATGTCTTTATCATATGCATCATCAATAGGCATACGCCATACCTTTTCATTAACTTTCTCTCCGGCTTGATAAAGTGCATTTGACAAAAGATCATCATTTGAAAAATAACCTGCTCTTTCACTACCTAAACTAACAATAATTGCTCCTGTAAGCGTCGCAAGGTCAATAAGCATTTTGGGCTTATATTTTTTTTGAGTATAATGTATCGCGTCTGCTAAAACTAGCCTACCTTCGGCATCGGTGTTAATTACCTCTATAGTCTGTCCGTCCATAGATTTAACAACATCTCCAGGTCTTTGGGCGGTTCCAGATGGCATATTTTCAACTAAGCCTATTACTGCACATACATCAATTTTAGCTTTCCGGGAGGCAAGAGCCTCCATCAAACCTATAACTACGCCTGCTCCTCCCATATCCCATTTCATATCTTCCATACCAGAGGAAGGATTTATAGAAATACCCCCAGTATCAAAAGTTACACCTTTACCTACATAAGCTATATCGGGCCTTCCATCGCCACTTTTTTTACCCTTCCATCTCATTGCTACTACACGCGCCTCATTGGCGCTCCCTTGCGCCACACCTAATAAAGCATTCATTTTTAAATTCTTTAATTTTTCTTGTGTTAATATTTCTACTTGAACTCCGAGTTTAGATAATTTCTTAGCCTCTAGTGACATCTTGATAGGATACATAACATTTGCAGGTTCACTAACTAAATTTCTAGTGGTAAATACACCCCCCGCAACTGCTTTCAAATCTGCCCAGTATTTCTTAGTTTTAATCAGATCTTCACCCATAATAATTATCTCATTTGGAGGAATATTTTTCTTCTTATCTTCTGAAAAATATTTATAAAACCTATACGAACTAAGCATTGCTCCAAAAGCTAAATTCGAAGTCATTTCAGAATCTAATTCCTTAGATGAAAATGTAACATCTAAGAGAAAATAAGCTTTCTTTATTTCTTCTTTAGATAAATAGTTTAATGCCTTATTTCCTAGTTCTTGCATTATTTTTTTATCAATAGTTTTTTCTTTCCCTAAACCAATCAATACCAATTTTTTTATTTTTGATCTTTTAAGAGCAAAAACCTCTAATGTTTTACCTTTTTTAGCCTTATAACCTGATGATTTTATTAATTTAGTTAATTGACCATTAGAATCCTTATCAATTGACTTAGTAAATTTTCCTAGTTCTTTAGAATCATTGACAAAAATTACTAGAATTCCAGATATATTTACGCTTGATTTAACAAAAGAAACCTTCATAGTTGTTACTCCAAATTATTTAAGTGGTTTTTAAACCGGCAAAAATTAAAATAATATTAAAAATATATAAAATATAATTAAATTAATAATATAATTATCTACATAATACTACGCTTATAATTATTAAATGAATAAATATAAAAATTTAAAATAGATTTAAAATCTTTTATTCATTTTAAAAAATGATTAACTAGGAAAAATGAAAAGTTATTTTAAATATATATTTAAACAAATAGCCGAAAGTTTTCTTGTAATTGCAGTAATTCTGACTGGAATTATGTGGCTTGCTAGATCATTAAATTATGTAGACCTAATTATTAACAAAGGAATGTCGCTTATATCTTTCTTATGGTACGCTGGTCTAATTATTCCTCAAATATTTGCACTTATTCTTCCTATAGTTACTTTTATATCTATAGTTTATACATATAATAAACTATGGACTGATTCTGAACTTATAGTATTGCGCAGTGCAGGGCTTTCTAACTTTCATATTGCCCTCCCTGCTATAACATTCGGTTTTGTTGTAGCGATTTTTGTAATTTTAGTTGAGTTATATATAGCACCTGCAAATTACTCTCGTTTTAAAGATTTACAGTCAGATATGCGTAATAAATTTATTGCTTCTATACTTCAAGAAGGTTCTTTTCAATCACCTATGGAAGATATTACTGTATATATAGGCAGCAGAAGCAAAGATGGAACCTTAAATAACATACTGGTCCATGATCAACGTGAAGAAGAAGAAAATACTGTAATTGCAAGTAAAGGTCTTATAGAAAGCACTATTTCTGGTCTAAGATTTGTGGCTCTTGATGGTAATAGACAAACTATTAATAGAACAACTAAAAGGGTATCGATATTACATTTTGAAAAATATGCTTTTGATATTGGAAACATAAATATAAATAAACCAAGATATAGAAAGTCTCAAGAGAGGTCACTAAGTGAACTTTTAAACCCACCAAACAACACCCCTGTTAAGTATATTAGACTTTATAGAGCAGAAGCACACAGAAGACTAATCGCTCCATTTATA
>CAYMQD010000282.1:0-7260 GCA_964392475.1 uncultured Alphaproteobacteria bacterium | reverse complement strand
GATAAGCCAATATCACTCATGTCTCCTGATTTTAATATAGTTCTAAAGTCAGAAAAAATTGATTTTGGATTAACTAAATAATAATCCGTTGATTTATCTACATTTCCAGGCTCATTATCTACAGCTTCTCTACCGCCAAATTCTTTACTTAGTTTTACATGGGAATCCAGGGAAGAACCAACAGCAGTTACTGCTACACTAGTACCCACTATTGATTCAATAGCATAAGAAGTTCCAGTCCAATATACATATACATCAGTCAAAGCAGTAGCAGCATTGATAGCAGTTTCCAAAGCAGTTGCTACATCCGAATTTGAGTCATAAGTATCAGCTGCTACTGTAGCAACCGCATCCGCTCCTCCATCAACACTAACAGTTATAGTATTGTTAGTTGCAGGAAGCACAAATTTCTTTCCTGTAGCATTCGCTAATACACTCGTTTCATTACCTAACCAACTTCCTGCTTCATTAAAATTAAGGACATTTTCTATACTGCTGCCAGTGTTTAGTAAAATTACTTTAGATGTAGAAGTTCCACCATTAGATAAAACTCTATATTCTGTTCCTGTCCATATTACACTTACAGATTTACCTGCTGCTACAAGGGTAGAATCTTCATTTAAAGCCGTTTGTATAGCGGTAGCAAGACTATCATTACTCGTATATGTTGCCGCAGCGGGTCTTACTGTTCCGGATGTTGTCCCATCAACTGTTACTGCAATATTCCATATAGTAGTATCAGCTACTACCTGAGTTGATGTTGCAGAAATCTCTGGAGCAGGACCTCCTCTCCATCCACGATTATAATTCACTACATCTGTATTTTTATAACTATGTTTAAATGTTTCTCTCAATACTACTTTATCGCTTCCAAAATGACTTGTGGAACCTTCAAAAACTTTTGTTCCCCCTTCAAAGAAAGCCTCTACATCTGTTGATGCTGTATACAATACTGACACATCTGTATCAGTAATATCTACGTCATCCGTATCTGTAGTTGAAAGAAGAAGATATTTATAACCATTTGCATCTTCCGCAACACTGGAAACAGTAAATTCTCTTCCATCTAAATTAGATTCACCGAAAGAGGTATTATTTGTCCCTGAAGTATCTGTGAACCTTCCTGCAAGCATTACTGTTGTTGGCCAGGTTGTGCTGTCATCTTTATCAATTGCACTTGAATCAGATCCTTGCAAATAAACTCTAAGACCAGAAGAGTCATTTTGTATTGTATTACCAGCTGCATTTGCTCCTACACTTACACTATTATCAAAAACCTTTAGTGTTGGAGAGTTTTTATAATAAGAATATGCGAGATAGCGTTTATTTGTCCCCAAACTAGTAGTGACCGTAGTTGGATCAGAAGCATTTTTATAATAATCAAAAGAAAATACTTCTGTGTTGCTGTGTATAGTGCTTATTTCACTTCCTAAACTTCTAGCAAAAAGTTTCGTGCTTACTCCTAGAGTAGAAGCATTACCTGAAGCCTCAGTTGTAGAAACTGATTCATGTCCTACAGCAGCACGATTTAAAGCAGAATTTACTCTCAACTGTGCATGAGCTAAAAATTGATCTCGTGTCATATTAGGGGTAGCTTCATTAGCTATACCAGAAGTAAAAATAGAGCTAGTTACAAAGCTGTCCGTTAATAGATTAACAGAAATAGCATCCAAAGCCACAACTTCATCATCTGCATTTATTTGATTAAATTTAATTGAAAAAGTTCCATCTTTGGTTGGGTCTAAAGAAAGTTTTTTATCATCTCCAAGGGTAGCATTAACTGCCCTTTGGACCTCTAACGCTAAGTTTTCTGCACTGTATGTTCCTGGACGTATATCTATACTAGTAAAAGCTTTATCACCTTTTTCATCATCTACACGAACAGTAAGGAAATCTTTTCCCCAGAATGTTTTTTGAGTTGCATATCCACTTTCATAAGTTGAATTATACTGCATTTTATCGGTAACAATTGTTATTGTATCTGATACTTCTTCAAATGCACCTTCCACTGAGTTTCCAGTAACACTAGCAGCAGAAGAAGCAAAAGGTTCATCTAAATCATCTAAATAATAAAGCGGACTACTAATTGATTTTACTGCATCTTTTGGAACAAGACTTTCCGCAACTACTTGACCAAAACGGTCTATATATAATGTTTCGCCACTGGTATTAATTGCTTCTGTAAGAGCTGGATCAATTACATTTCCATCTACAACAAAAACTGTTTGCCATTTATGAGTATTGTTATCTCCGGAAGCAACTTGAGTTTTAATAAAATAAGCCGTCGCGATCACTGGCTTTCCTAAATTATCATAAATAGTAATAGATGTTGAAGATGTATACGTTTCCGGATTATCAGGATTAAAGTCGGACATTGCAAAACCTTCAAATACATCAGCTGAAGAGTTTAAATTTACAGATAATGTCATATTCTGTGTGGCTTTAGCTTCCCCAGCTTCCAACGCTAATTTTAACGGTTGAGAGTCCTCTATTTCACTACCTTCGACCGAACCGTCCGCACTAACTGGCAGGGCCAAAACATACTGGCCAGCAGAATCAACAATATATCTATCGTTATTTACACTAAAAGCACCATTACGCGTATAAACAGTTTGGTTAGATGTTAGAGATGGCTTTAGAGCAAAAAACCCTTGCCCAGATATAGCTAAATCAAGAGCATTCAAAGAAGACGAAATGTTTCCTTGAGTAAACTGTTGTTTAATACCTTTCAAGATAGTTCCTGAACCAATTGATGATGATGAATTCTGCAATGGTGAAGTAGCAAAAATATCACCAAACTCAGCTCTAGATCTCTTATATCCAGTAGTAGCAACGTTAGCTATGTTGTTCGAAGTAGCAGAAATATCTGCCTGGGATCCATTTAGTCCTGTTAATGCAGTATAGAAAGACATTTGCTTTTACCTTTTGTCGCTAGTTAATTTTTATTGTTAATTTCTAATCCGTAAAGCTTCACTTGCATTTATTAGGCCATAATTTGCAACTTCCAACTCTACGCCTTGTTCACCTGCTGCCGCTCCTAGTATTTTTGAGTAAACCGCAGTTGCTGGCCTACTCTGAGAACCACCTTCTGCTGTATACGCAGCAACAATTATATTTTCTTTATTTTCTTTAATATTTTCCTGAATCTCTTCCGGTATATCTACCCAACCAAATCCTACTAATCCAGCCCGTTGTGTGCCTAAGCTTTCAGTATGTATCACTTCTCCATTAGGTCTTTTAAATGCAATAGTTAATTCAGTCGTACCATATGGAAGGTCTACTGCTCCATGTATTTCACCATTTGAATCTGGGGTAGCCTTACTTCCTGGCACTAAAACCTGATGACCTAAAAATTGTGCTGCGGTTGCAATCCTAAATTCAGACACCTGATTAGTGAGCTCTTTCATAGATTTTGCAACTTCTGCTATACCTGTAACGGTAGAAAATTGAGCCATTTGCGCAATAAATTCACCATTTTCCATCGGAGCAAAAGGATCTTGATTCTGTAGTTGTGTAGTCATTAATTTTAAGAAATCTTCTTGCCCCAAAGAGCTCTTATTTTTCGCTACATTTTTAGGATCTGAAGCTTTAACTCCTATAGAACTTAAAATATTTTGAAGAGATTTTTGAGAAACAGAATTTATATTAGCCATATTATTTTCCTATTATTTACCCAAATTTAAAGTACGCATAGTTAAATTTCTTATCGTTGAAATTACCTCAATAGTATTTTGATATTGTCTTTGAGCTTCTAACATTTCAACCATTTCCTCATCTAAATCTACCGCTGCTCTATATACATAGCCCTCTTCATCTGCTGCAGGATGTTCCGGCATATATGTCTTTATAGGATCACGGTCAATTGCGGTAACATCTATAGCTTCCACACTAGACAAACCCGACTGTTGAACTGTATCTGCATATATAGTCTTAAATACTGGTCTCAAAGGACGATAAGCCTCTTCCGCAGTACCTGTGACATTATTCGCATTAGCTAAATTACTTGCTATAGTGTTCATTCTAACCAACTGAGCTGCCATAGCTCTACCACTTATATCGTATATATTTTTAATACCTGCCATTACTCACCTCGGATAGCTGACATGAGAGTAGTAATCCTACCGTTCAAGAATTGTAATGTTGATTGATATCTCATGGCATTTTCTGAAAACTCTAGTTGTTCCACCGCTAACTCTACTGTATTACCATCAATACTGGGGTTAAGGTTTTCCCTATACTGAACTTTTCCAGGAGCTACTGCTTTTTTAATAGGTATGTGAGCTTCATGGGTTGTCTTCATTGGACCACTAGATTGAAACCTTGATATTTCAGTGTTAAAGTCTATATCTCTTGCTTTAAAATGAGGAGTAGCAGCATTGGCAATATTAGAAGCAATAATCTCATTACGACGGCCTCTAATTGATAGAGCTGATCCTAAAAGATTTAAACTTTCTTTAATTCCTTGCACAATTTACTCCTATTTTCATACGTTTGGTTTGTTTTTTGCAAATACAATGCCAAATAATCTTTTCAACAAGAAATATGGATTTTCAGATGGCTAATTTAGATAACAATAAAAATACAGATTCTATGTCATTATCTCCTAATATCGCTAGAATTAGAGATGCTCTAGTAGAAAAATTTAAAGGTCTCTCGCTTAGTGAAGTTTCAGGTATTGTTAAAAAAATTTTACAAAACGAGAAAAACGAAGTTAATAGATTAGCCGCACTAGCAGCTCGTGTAGAAATTGTTAGATTACATATAAATAAGATACGTACTGAGTCAGGGCTTAAGCCTAAAGAGAAAATATTAAGAGAAAGCACACCAAGTTCTACAAAAACTAATACTAACACTGTAGAAGTAGAAGATAATGATACTAATGATAAATCTGATTGGGTTCGTGTTAAAATGTTAGAAACCGGTGTTGTTAGAGGAGTTAGATTTCCTGAAGGAATTGTTATAGATGTAAATCCAGAGGATGCAGATAGATTAATTCAATCTAAGAAAGCTGAAATTAGTGATAAAAATGAAAATAAAGATTATGAAAATAATGCTGATAATAAAGAAATAGATGAAAATAAAGCAGAAACTTCTACAGAAAAATCAGCAGAGATAGCAAATATTGATGGACAGGAAGAAAGTAATACAAAAAAAGAAGAAAACATTGATGGTGCTAATACTATATCTAAGGATAGTAACGAATTAGTTGAAAAAAATACTGAACAAAGCCCTGTAACAGAAAATGTAGATGTAAAAGGTGAGACACAAGAAGCTGCCAAAGAGCAGACTACAACAGATGGTAATGACAAAACTAAAGTAGCTAAAGAAACTGATGCTAAATTAAATACAATCCAGAAAAAGACTCTTCAAGAAGCACTGAATACTGGTGAAAAAGAAACGGACTCTAAAAAAAATGATGAAGCAAATGTAAAAGAAATAAAAGGAAACGATAATAACCCAGAAAAAGTCTCTCCTGCTGATTCAGACGAAAATAATAAAATGGACGCAGAAGTGCTGAAATTCGGTCCGGATGGAAAAGATAATGATTCTGAGAAGAAATAAATATTAAAGAAACTAAATTATTAATAAATAATGTTTAGAAGATTAAAAATAAAAGAAAAAAGATAATGCATAAAAAAAATACCTTTAATAAAATATTATTTTTTTCAGTAAGTATATATTTAAGTATTTTTCTTTCTAGCTGTAAAGACTTTAAAAGATTTAGCTACGAAAAATATGTTTGTGAGCAAAACTCCTATAATTTATTAGAGATATTGATATCAGGTAAAAAAGGTAGCTACAAAGCACAAATCGTTACCAATGAAGATACAGTTCAAGCTGATATAATAACTAACAATAGTGAAATGTTTGAACTGCATGCATCAGCTGTAACATTTGATATCAACCGACAAACAGGAACTGTGACACTGATAGCCAATCAAGAAATGCAGCTAGTAAAATGTACAAAAACAATATTTAGCATGTAATATATACATTAAAGAATAATTACTTAACTATGAGGTCCATGGGAATGAATGATAGCCTCTACTTCTTCAGGCGTAAGATTAGTCTCATCTAATATAGCATTATGGCTTTCACCTTTGCGCGCCATTTCTATAGCCTTAGTCATAGCCTGATCTCCTCTTAAAGCATCAGATAAACGTGCGACATCTTGGCTTAAACGTTGAATAGCAGACGAAATATCAGCGCTCCTCCTGGCAAGAGTTTCCAGCTGGCTATTGAGTTGATCTGCCTCAGATTTAAGATTTGTTAATTCATTTTTACTATTAGAAGTAGTTGTAAAAAGTTCATGTAATTTATTTAGAACTTTAAACTCAAAATTATTTGACTTCCAAAAGCTCCATATTAACAAAAATATTATGACTGCAAACAAAACATATACCTTAATGGAAGCTATATCAATTGGTTGATCAAACATCTTTATTTAATCCCATTTACTAAAAAACAATACACTAATAGTAAAGTTAATATAAGTTATTTTATATATATATTTAAGTTTAATTTATTGATTCAATTGATGTAGAGCGGCTTCAAATAATCTAAGATGTTCTTTTAGATCCATACTTGGTAATATAAATTATTTGAATTCACTATAGGCTTGCATAAGCGATTCAGATATACGTTCTAAATCTATAGGATACGACCCTTCGGCTATAGCATTCTTAATCTTACTTATCTTTTCCATATCCAAAGGAGCTTCTTTTGCCATTCCAGCAACCTGCTCACTTATATTTAAATCTACCTTCTTAACATCTGTGGCATTTACAGAATTTAAATCTGTATTACCTGCCTTCTCTCCACCTTTCACCGCACGTTCGTTTTTAGACGTGTTGTTGCTAGGCCTCGAAGGCTGGTTTTCTCTTATAATTTGGTTTATTTTATCAACCATATTAAATCTCCACAAATCTATATACGACACACTTTAGAATAATTTAAGGGTTAGTTGAAACTTTTTTTTTCGACTGAACCCATCCTTTTATAATATTACCACTACTATTATTTTTAATACTTATTAGATCTCCTAACATTCCATTTTCCAGAGCAATTCCTTCAGAAGTAACCTTAATAGTCTTGTGCGAACTCTCGATAAGAACAGGTTGGTCTTGAACTATCACCCATTGCCTTTCCAGATCTTTTTCTTGAATAACTTTATTAGCTTCTAATGTTCTACGCATACGTCTCCCCACCAAAGAATCAATAGATACAAAAATATTGTCATTTTTTCTAGCTTTTCTTTTT
>CAYMQD010000281.1:0-10455 GCA_964392475.1 uncultured Alphaproteobacteria bacterium | reverse complement strand
TTTGGGGCCTTAAAAACTTAGCCTATAAAATCAAAAAGAATCGTAAAGGTAATATTGTAATGATGGCGGTTGAAGGCAGTGGAGCTGCTATTAGTGAATTGGAAAGAAATTTTCGTATTGAAGAAGATGTTATTAGATATTTAACTATTAAGGTCAACAAGTTTAATGAAGGGCCTTCTATTATGATGCTTGCAAAAGAAAATAACAGCGTCTCTATAAAATCTAATGAAAATGAAACAAATAAAAATGTAGAATTGCAAAGTCCTGTCAAAGAAGAAAAATCAGATGCGGCTGAAAAACATTCTGATACAAAGGAATCTTTAATTTTAGAACAAGAAGAAAAAGGGAAAGACGTTTAATTAAGAATTAAACTTTAGATAACGCATGTATAACGATAGATATAGTAATTCCAACGACCAAAATGCTAAACTTCTTTTTCGTAAGAAAAAGTCATGCCCTTTATCTGGACCAGGAGCTCCCGCCATAGACTATAAGGACGTAAAAACCTTGCAACGCTTCGTATCAGAAAGAGGAAAAATAATACCTAGCAGAATAACGGCGGTTTGTGCAAAAAAGCAAAGAGAGCTTACTAAAGCAATAAAAAGGGCTCGAATTCTTGGATTAATGGCATTTACAGTTAGATAATTATTGAAATAAAGAATCATGGAAGTTATTTTATTAGAACATATAAAAAAATTAGGTAAACTTGGAGACGTCGTTAAAGTCAAGGATGGCTATGCGAGAAATTTCCTTATTCCAACTAAAAAAGCCCTCAGAGCAAATAATAAAAACTTAGAATTTTTTAAAAAAGAAAAAGAAAAATTAGAATCAGATAATCAAGAACTTAAATCTCAAGCATCACAAAAAGCTAAAATTATAGAAAATAAGTCAATAACTTTAATTAGACAGGCAAGTGAGACTGGACAGCTATATGGATCTGTAACCTCTAGAGATATAGCAAAACAATTAAATGACAACGAAAATAAATTCGAGCATAGAAACATACAACTCAATACGGTCATCAAAGAAATTGGTATGCATATTGTTAAAGTAGTTTTACATGCAGAAGTGGAAGTAAGTATAAAAGTCAATGTTGCAAGAACAGAAGAAGAGGCATCGCTGCAAGAAAAAAGCAAACCTAAGTCAACAAGAGATAAAACTATAGATGCTGACGATATTTTTGAGAATAAAGCTGATCTGGAAAAATTTGTAGCTATAGAAAATGAAGAACTTACCTCCAATAATATATTAGATACTAAAGACGATATAAATTATAAGAAAACAAATATCGAAAAAGGACCAGTTAAAAACGATATAGAGAATGATAAAAAAGAATCAGGTGATCTAAAGAAACCTGAATCAGATAGCTAAAACGTAATTATAAATACTAAACGCTATACTAACTATAAAAGTACCTTAATATTATTTTTATAAAAATATAATTTGGTCACTATTATATATCTTTGAATAATTTTAATAAATATAGTTTTGTAAAAACTTATCCCCATAGTTATTGTATTTTTATTACCGATAAATTTACTAAGTTATAAAATTCTTTGATGACTTAGGTTACTAAGAAATAGTAGTATTCTTTTATGCCATCTAACCCTCCAATTGCTAATACTATTCTGGATCCAAATTTGGAATCTAATTTAAAGCACCTTCCTCAAAATATTGAGGCTGAAGAGGCTTTATTAGGTGCAATACTAACAGATAATAGATGTGTAGACTTACTTGATCTCGAAATCGATCCTAAACACTTTTTCATACCTGTGCATGGGAGAATTTATGAGGCTGTTAGAAATATTATAAATAAAGGACAGGTGGCAGATTCTATAACTTTAGCTCAGTATTTTGAAAAAGATACAGGACTAGTTGATATTGGAGGACCTCAATACTTAAGGAGGTTACAAAGTGGTGTTACAGGAACATCCAATGTAGCTGATTATGCAAAAGTAATTAGAGACTTATCGTTAAGAAGAGATTTACTTAGAATAGGTAATGAAATTTCTAACCAAGCTGTCGATTCTCAAATTCACGCACCTGCCGAAGAGCTTCTAGAAAAAGCCGAATCACATCTATTTAATTTGGCAGAAACTGGAAGCATGCAGTCAGTTGGACCCAAACCTTTTAATGAATCGTTAATTTCAGCAATAGAATCAGCTGAAAGAGCTCATAAAAGAGATGGCAATTTGTCAGGACTATCGTCGGGGTTACACTCCATGGATGAATTACTAGGCGGTATGCATAATTCTGATCTCATTGTTTTAGCTGGAAGACCATCAATGGGAAAAACAGCTCTAGCGACTAATATAGCTTTTTCTGCAGCCACTGCATTAGAAAAAGATAAAAACGCAGTAGCATTTTTTTCTCTTGAAATGTCAGATGAACAACTTGCAAATAGAATTCTAGCTGAACAAGCAGGAGTTTCTTCGGAATTAATACGCAGAGGCAAGCTTACTAACGAAGAATTTACAAAACTAGTTAGAGTAAGTAACGACCTGACAGAAATTAATTTATTTATAGATGATACCCCAGCCATAAATATAGCACAAATAAGAACCAGAGCACGAAGATTAAAAAGACAGCACATGGTAAGCCTAATAGTAGTAGATTATTTACAACTTGTACAAGGTACATCTAAACATGAGAATAGAGTGCAAGAAATTTCAGAAATAACTCAAGGATTAAAAGCAATAGCAAAAGAATTAAACGTTCCTGTCCTCGCACTATCGCAACTATCAAGAGCTGCTGAGCTAAGAGAGGACAAAAGGCCTCAATTAGCTGACCTTAGAGAATCAGGAACAATAGAACAAGATGCCGATGTAGTAATGTTTATATTTCGCCAAGAATATTATGAGGCTAGGGCTGAACCTAAATCTAGTGGTAATGAATCAGTAGAAAAATTTCAAGAAAGATATTCTAGATGGCAAGAAAATTTGGAAAAGTCAAAAAATATAGCCGATATCATCGTCGCCAAACAGCGACACGGTCCTGTAGGAACTATACAAATCCACTTTGATGCTAGATATACTAAATTTACAGATCTTGCCGATAAAAAATATACCCCTGAAAATAGATGATTAAATAAATTGATGTCACAATATTTACACCTTAAGAACAAAGCTTTTAGTGAGGTAGGTGCAGCTATTACTATTGATTTGGATTCAATAGCTAGCAATTGGAAAAAAATCTCTTCAATAATCGGAGGTAAAATTACAGCAGCAACAGTAAAATCTAACGCTTATGGCTTAGGTATAGATAAGGTAGCCACAAAATTATATAATACTGGCTGTAAAAATTTTTTTGTTGCTAATGCACATGAAGCCCTATCTTTTAATATTCCTAATTTTAATGGCCAAATCTATGTTTTAGGTGGTCCAGTAAATTCTTCCGTAGCAGATAAACTAGCACAAAAAAACTGCATAAGCGTAATTAACCATAAAAATGATCTGAATATTTGGTCTTCAGCTGCAAAGAGAATAAACAAAAATCTTCCTACTGCCATTCATATAGATACTGGGATGAATCGCCTAGGGTTTAATTTAGAAGAAATTCTAGAAGTTGCGAATCTAGGTTATTTTTCTAATCTAAATGTAAAACTTATTATGAGTCATTTATCATGTGCTGACGAAAAACAATCGGAAAATAATTTAGTACAATCTAAAAGATTTGAGAATATTTGTGATGCTCTATCAAAAATTGGAATCAATGCAAAAAGAAGTTTAGCTAATTCTGCCGGTATTTTTTTAGGTAAAGAGTATCATTATGACATGGTTAGACCTGGTGCATCTTTGTTTGGAATAAATGCAAGTAAAGAAAAAAAAAACCCCATGGCAGCAGCTGTTTCTCTAGAATCAAGGATATTACAAATTAGAAATGTAGCAAAGCATTCGGCTGTAGGATATGGGGCTACATATAAAATAAATAAAAAAGGAAAAATAGCAACCATAGCTGTAGGGTATGCTGATGGACTACCACGCAATCTTTCTAGTAATGTTTCTATTGGGGGAATTATGGCACCAATTATAGGTCGTATATCTATGGATTTAACTACAATTGACATAAGCCATATTAAAGATAAAGAAGTGACTAGCACTGTAGAGGTTTTTGGAAAAAATATTTCTGTAGATTATCTTGCTTCTAAAGGTGGAACGATACCTTATAATATTTTTACTAGTATGGGAAATCGTATTCCTAAATTCTATATAAATATATAATTAAAATTTAATTCTTAAAAATTTTCTAAATAACATGTATGTTGTATTCAGATTTAAATTTATACAAAGTTTTTGTAATGCTTATTTCAAATATTTTTACAGCTGATGTATTAATAGCCATAGGAATCCTTTTATCTATGGGTTTTGGATACACTTTAGGCTTCACTAAAGAATTTCTATCAATAGTCTCATTCGCAATTTCAATTGCTATAGCTTTGGCAGCACATAAAGAAACTTCACTTATAGCTAATAGCTTTATTTCTATACCAATACTTGCAGATGCAGCGGCATTTGGAGCTGTATTTATCATTTCCATGATATTGTGTACACTGTCTTCACATTTTATTAGTAAAACTTTAAAAAAGTCTCCAATAGCAGGCTTGGACAAACTTTTAGGACTAATCTATGGTTTTGTTAGAGCCCTAGCCATAATTGCCGTTCTATATATATTAGGTAATTGGACAATATGGAACAGTAGTATGCCAATATGGATAAAAGAAGCTAAAGCAAGGCCCCTTATTGAATATAGTGCTAACCTTATCATAGCTTCTATGCCAAAAAGTACTTTAGAAAAATTAAAATTAAAAATTACTGGAAAAAATTCAAGAGCAGAAAGAAAAGTAAGTACAGATAACAATATCAATGATATAAGTGAGCCACCAGTATCTAGCCCTTCCACAGAACAAAATGATGGATATAGTTCATCAGATAGAAAAGCATTTGAAAGACTCTTAAACATGCAAGATAATAGAAACGAATAATATAGATATGACAAAAATTAGTAATACTAACTTCTTAATCAAACATGAAGACCGTTTCCAAGATGAATGCGGAGTATTTGGTATTTTTGGATCTGAAGATGCTGGTGCTAAGGTAACACTTGGGCTTCACGCCCTACAACATAGAGGCCAAGAAGCTGCAGGAGTAGTATCATTTGATGGAAAACACTTTCACAGTCACAGGGCGTTAGGTCACGTAGCTGACAATTTTAGCCATGAATCTGTAATCAAAGCTTTATCAGGAAATTCAGCTATAGGTCATAATAGATATTCCACTAGCGGACATAAGACAGTAATAAGAAATGTACAACCAATATTTGCTGAAATTGATGCAGGTGGATTGGCAGTAGCACATAATGGTAATCTTACTAATGCATCAACACTAAGAAATAAGCTTACTAAATCTGGTTGTATATTTCAGTCAACTCTTGATACAGAAGTTATAGTACATTTAATTGCTACATCTAACTATAAAAACCTACTAGATAGAATAGTTGATGCTCTTGACCAAATAGAAGGTGCATATTCAATAATTATATTAACTAATAATAGCATTATAGGAGCTAGAGATCCGCATGGAGTAAGGCCATTAGTTCTTGGAAAGCTTGGTGATGCATTTATTTTGGCTTCAGAAACATGTGCTTTAGATATACTTGGAGCTAAACACCTACGCCAAATAGAACGTGGAGAAGTTGTACATATCAATAACAGTGGTTGCGAAAGTCATAAAAACTTACTTAGACCCTCTGATCCTAAATTTTGTATATTTGAGTATATTTATTTTTCTAGACCAGATAGCTTTGTTGAAGGTGAAAATGTATATGAGGTTAGAAAAAGAATTGGAGCTCAACTTGCAAGTGAATGTTCTATAAAGGCAGATATAGTTGTTCCTGTCCCAGATTCTGGAGTTCCTGCTGCAATTGGATATGCCACAAAAGCAAATATTCCTTTTGAGTTAGGTATAATTAGAAACCATTATGTAGGAAGGACATTTATCCAACCTAATGACTATTCTCGTAGGCTAGGGGTCAGATTAAAACATAATGATAATAACGCAGCACTAAAAGGAAAAAGTGTTGTTATAGTAGATGATAGTATTGTTAGAGGAACCACTTCAAAAAAAATAGTTGAGATGGTTAGAGATGGGGGGGCAAAAGAAGTACATATGAGAATTGCAAGTCCTCCAATTACTAATAGCTGTTACTATGGAGTAGATACCCCAGAAAAAGAGAAACTACTTGCTTCAAACATGTCTATCAAAGAAATGGGTAAGCATATTGGTGTAGATAGTATCGACTTTATATCAATAGATGGTCTTTATCGTGCTGTAGCAAGAAGTAATAAAGATAGCAATAAGATTAAATACTGTGATGCATGTTTTACTGGAGATTACCCAATTCCTCTCACTGATAGAGATAGTAATCAACCTGGATTGCTAACTTTATTGAATGAAACATCTTAAGACCTTTTTTTATAAGGATTAACACTTTTCCTATACATTAAACGTATAGGTATCCCTTCAAAATCAAAAGAATCTCTTAGGCCATTTACTAGATATCTTCTATAAGACTCTGGGATAGAGTTAGGCTTACTAGAAAAAAGAGCAAAAGTAGGGGGTCTAATATTTGACTGCGTAATAAATCTCATTTTCTGTTCTTTACCTTTTACCATAGGAGGTGGATTGGAAATTATCATACCTTCTAACCATCTATTTAATTGACCTGTTGAGATTCTACTGTTCCATCTACTATAAGTTTTAAATACCTCTAACATTAATTTACGTAATCCATATCCTGATTTAGCTGATAATTTTATTAAAGGAACACCTTTTATTTGGGACAAAGTTTCTCTTAACCTAACCTTAATGGCCTTTTCCATTAGCTCTTTTTCTTCAACTAAATCCCATTTGTTAGCGGCAATAATTAATACACGGCCTTCCTCTTCAATATGACTTGCTATTAATAAGTCTTGCTTAGTAAGTGCTTCAGTACAATCTAACATTAGCACTACAACTTGAGCATATTTAATCTCTTCAATAGTAGATACATTTGCTAAATTTTCTACTTTATCATAAATTTTTGCTTTCTTTCTGAGACCAGCAGTATCAACTATTTCTACTAAATGTTCCTCCCATTTGAATAGAACTCTAATTGAATCTCTGGTAATTCCGGGCTCTGGACCTGTTAATACCCTGTCTTTCATCAACATTTTGTTTATTAATGTTGATTTTCCAGCGTTTGGGCGTCCCACTATAGCAAGTCTTAAGCTGTTAGTATCATGATCATATTCAGTAGCTTTTTTTGCTAATGTTTTACTTTTCTCTGTAAGTAATTTTTCTAAAGATTTAAAACCAATACTATGTTGAGAAGAAAATAATATTGGTTCTCCAAAACCTAATTTGTAAGCTTCTTCACTAAAATATACCTCACCCAATGGTTCGCACTTGTTAGCTATTAATATAACAGGCTTATCAAACTTTCTAATTATCGAGGCATATGATTCATCAAGAGAACTAATACCTACTCTTCCATCTACCATAAACAAAACTAGATCTGCTAGAGATATAGCATCTTGAGTCTTGTTAAGTATATTTTTATCAAGTTGATTGGGATTGATTTCACTAAACCCAGCTGTGTCAATTACTTTAAATGTAGTTTTCCCTAATAAAGCACTGGAACAATTCCAATCCCTAGTAGTGCCAGGAACACCATCTGAAATTGCAGCGCGTCTACCAACCAAACGGTTAAATAAGGTTGATTTTCCTACATTTGGCCTTCCAACTATTGTAGCAATAAGTTCCAAAGCAAAAATTCACCTTAAAGCTAAAAGCTCGGCATTACGCATATAAAGAAACATATTTGTTCCAACTATTATTGGTGAAGAAGCTGGATTATGTCTTATACCATTATTAGATAATATAGAACCATTCTTCGCATCTAAAACTAACAAACGTCTATCACCTCCAGCAATAATTAATTTTTCGTCAACTATTATTGGTCCTAGCCATCTACCTTTTGATTGATTACCAATTTCTTCATTAAGTGAAGTTATCCAGACCAAACGGCCATCCTGGCTATTTATACAAATCACTTGCGCATCTAGATTAATTAAAAAAATAAAACTACCTATTACAGCTGGAGTTTCTACGATTTTAATATTCTTATCCCAAAGCCGTAAGCCTGATCGTTTCTCAATAGCAACCAGCTTACCTACTGCACTCGCAACAAATATTTTACCTTGTGATATGACCGGACCTGCATCTATATCCGTAAGTTGAGCTGAACTATCTATTCTCCCTTCTTCTACAAGATTATGTGACCATGCAACCACACCTGATTCGGCACGAAGAGCTACTACCTCACCATTCGAATATGGCGTAACAATGATCTCTTCGTCAACCGCAGGAGAGGCAGCTGTCATTAATGTCGCAAGTTCAGGGTTTCCTTCATGCCTCCAAATCAATCTACCGTCATCTAAATCTATTGCGAGCGTTTTATTGTCTACCAATACCACAAAAACTCTATTATTTTGTATTGTTGGTGCTGAACGTATCGGAGCATCTGCAACAAACTCCCATTTTATTTCACCACTGCTTTTAGACAAAGCTATAAGTTGGCCATATGCCGTTGACACAAGTAAAAGGTTAGATGTAATAGCTACGCCCCCTCCTATACTTGCACTCTGCGATTCTGATTTTGGTTTTAAATCCTTTGACCAAACTAATTTTCCTTCATCAACATTAACAACTCTCAGTACAGTATGAGCATCTAATACATAAGCAAATCCATCCTTAACTACTGGCTGTGCAAGTATCCTAGTCTCATCATCATCTCCTTTCCCTAAATTAGCACTCCATTTTTCAGTCATATTTAGTGTAGCCATGGCATGACCAAGCAAGTTAGCAGAATTCATATCTCTTTGTGACCATTCAGTAATTATTTTTGCTTCTGGTAATTTGACATCTATAACATCTGAATTCGAATCTAAGTATATTTTTTCCTCAGAATCTACTATTGCTATCCTTTTACCTTCTAAAGGAGCTTCATCCTTCGTAAACCCCAAGTAATCAGATGTTTGACTACAACTTGTAATAAAAAATACTATTACTAAAAAGAATATATTTAAAATAATATGCATTATAATTTTAATCCTTTTCAGGAAAAAGTAATAATAACTCTTTTGCCCTAACACGAGACCCAGAAAATGTAGCCTCATTCTCAAGAACCTTGGTAAAAGAATCTTTAGATAAATTTGTATCTCCTGTATTCAAATTTTGGTACCCTTCTATTTCAATTGCCAGCATTTCCCAACCGCTTCCAAATTTTTTTAGTACCTCTAAACGATTATTAACTTCCATATTATCTTTTTGTTCCAATGCATATAATATAGTGGTTGATAAAGCCAATCTATGAATAAAGTCTGATGGATCAGAAGATTGAATAACACTATCAAGAATTTTTATTGCATCTTTTTGATTGTTATTTTTAGAATAGTTGGCCGCTATTTTTAATTTTGCTAAATTCGCAAATCCTAATTCACTGGAATTAGAAATTTCTAATAATCTTGCCTCAACATTATGAGAACTTGAATTTTCATCCATTACAGCTTGTAGCAATCTCTCTCCCATAGCCTCAAGCTTTTTTTCCTTATTGAAATTTATGTATGTATATACAGCAATAACAAAAACAATAGAAACAATAGAAATTAAAGCCTTCTTACCATACTTGTCATATATAGCTCTATATTTATCTGTTCTTAGCTCTTCATCTACTTCGTTGAAAACATCACTCATTATATTTCCAGAAAATTATATCCACTTTAAATTATTGAAAAAAAATATTTTTTAAAAAACCTTACTATACTAGCACATAAAAGTAATTAGACAGATTAATTGTCATTATGATAAATCAAGAAAGCTCGTGCCTCTATGCTTTCTCTAGGAGGTAAATAGTCAGAATGATTTGGTAGTTTAAAAGAACCATGTGGCGTATATCTTGCTCTCCCATCATCTAAACTATCCCAACCTTTTAATAATAATACTTCATCTTTATTTATATTTGAAACCCAAAACCATCTATGCATGTCAGAATATACCAAATGATATATTTCGCCTACTCTATTAGGAAAAAGTTGGTCAGTAGCTATTAAATCATTATTAGGTATACTTAGAGCATCGGCAAATGCAATAGGAGACCTTTTAACTTCTCCAGCAATAGATCGCCAAACATTGATCTGGGATATTCTGAAACCTCTCTTTATACATTCTTTAAACTTGTTCTTTCCTATAACATCTGCAGCGCGCTTAGGGCCTGAAATTTCTGTATAATCTACATGAACCCTATCTGCAGGTTCCCTCTTACCATCTGGATTCTCTGCTCCCCCATCAATAGTGTCCGATCTTCTCGTATAATCAAAAACAAAAATCTCTTTAGCTCCAGTTTGTTCCTTAAGTAATG
>CAYMQD010000280.1:0-5508 GCA_964392475.1 uncultured Alphaproteobacteria bacterium | reverse complement strand
TAAAAAAGCTTTAGCTATAGCATTAAATAATGCCATTAATACTATGCTTGAGGAGCTTGAAGGTTTTGGTGGTGTTGAGGGTGTCCATTTTACTTCCTTTGTTTTACAATGATAGAATTTATATTTAGGAGTTAACAAATTGAGTAACACGTCCAGAAAGTTGAGCACGGATGAAGTTAGTGCTCTTATGGAAGGTTTACAAACTGGTGCTATAGGTGTTGCTACAGGCCTAAACAAGGACTTAGAGGTATCACCTTTTACGTTTGGATCAGACGATTTAAGTCTGCTAGGTGATTATTATGCTCTTAGACTTATAAATGAACGTTTTGCTAGGGCAGCTAGATCTATATTTCAACCAATGTTAAGAGTGCAGCCAAGAATAAGTTCTTTTCCTCCAGAAGTTAAAACATTTGAAGAATATACTTCTGGCTTAGATAGTTTTATGAGTCTTAGTACCTTTAGAATAGATGAGCTTCGTGGGTCTCTTCTTATTACTATGCAACCTTCGTTTATCAGTATTCTTACAAATTCATTTTATGGGGGGAATATTGAAGCATCAAAAGAAGAGAAAACTGAGTTTACCGCTACTGAAGACAGGTTAATTGAAAAAATATCACTCGGTCTTTCTGATAAAATAGAATCTGCTTGGAAAGACTTAACTCCTATTTCACTGAGACTACAAGGTAGAGAGGTTAATCCTCAGTTTGCTACTTTTGTTGATGCAAGCGATTTGGTTATTATATGCTCTTTTGTGGTGCAGCTTCCAAATGTAGATGCGGCAAATTTTGACACAATTTATCCTCTTCAAACATTAAAGCCTATAGCTTCTTTATTAAGGTCGAGGCTTCAAACAGATGTAATTGAAGATGATCTTACATGGCGTGAAAAACTAGAGCGGGCAGTTCTTGGAGTTCCACTTAATCTTACAGCTAGATTAAGCGAGCCTACTATGTCTATGGCTCGTCTCTTAAGGGTAAAAGCAGGTGATATGGTTCCAATGCAAAAGGTTGAAAATGTTGATGTGCTTGTAGAAGGTAAAGAGTTTTTTAAAGCTGAAATCGGAGAAATTTCTGGTCAAGCAGCGGTAAATTTAACAGAGCGCATATGAATATATGAAGGAGGAATAACATGGCTGATGAAGAGAATGATGCCAAACCAGAAGAAAAAGAAGATAAAAAAGAATCTGAAAGTAACTTAGCTTCAGAGGAAGTAGAAAGTACTGATCCAGCTAAAACCGAGAGATCTGGTGCAGATAATCTTCGTGTTTTGGAAAATATAGACGTAACGCTTACTGTTGAGGTAGGAAGTGCCTCCATACGTATTAGAGATCTTTTAAGATTAAACGAAGGTTCAGTTGTTGAACTCGATAGACTTGCAGGAGACCCCTTAGATATTCTAGCAAACGGAACAATAATCGCTAAAGGTGAAGTAGTAATGGTAGGTGAAAGATTTGGCATTCGTTTTGTAGAGGTAGTAGATCCTGAACAAAGAGTTCAAAACTTATAATTAATTTAAATTTAGTCAATAAAATGACTATTTATAATTGTTCAACACTATGCAATTGAATAATTACAGAAAATAATCCCTTAATTTCATTATATTGTTTGACAAAAAATTATTTGGCAAGATTCTTGCGTTTCACTTTTTAAATTATATTGAGGTGAGATATGCAAGAACAAACTGATCTTTATACATTTAGTATAATTATATTATTTTTGGCGGTTCTTATTTTTGTAGCTTGGGTATTAAAATCTAAAAAGCTAAAAATCCAATCTCACATACAAAAAGGACAAAGAATAAGATTATTAAATAGTAATTTTCTAGGCAATGGTCATAAGGCAACAATTTTTAGCGTAGACCATCAAGAATTTTTACTTGTACACGGAAGAGGTAATTCCATAGCTTTACAACCTTTAAATATATTACCAATTGCTGAAAAAACTAGAGTTGAAAAATCTAAATTAAGTAAACCTATACAAGATGGTGGTGGTTTGGCGGCAGCTCTAGCAAAAAGAGGTTTAAGACATGAAACTTAAATTATCAAAACTTATAAATCTTTTATTATTATTTCCTATTATATTTTTATTTGATACGTCATCGGTTATAGCGCAAGAAGCTTTCGGAGGATTACCAGCACTAAGCATAGAGACTAGTGAGACTGGTGAGAAGACTTACTCTTTGTCATTACAAATTTTAATGTTGATGTCCGCACTTACTGTATTACCTTCTATACTTCTTGGTATGACCGCATTTACTCGTATTATTATTGTAATGTCTATATTACGCCAAGCTTTAGGAACACAGCAGACACCACCTAATCAGGTATTAGTTGCCTTGTCCTTATTTTTAACATTATTTGTTATGTCACCTACTTTAAATAGGGTCTATGAACAAGTGGGAACTCCATATCTTAATGGTGATATTTCTGCACAAAAAGCACTTGTTGATTCTGCAAAAGAAATAAAGACATTCATGGTTAGTAACACGAGAGAAACAGATCTTTCTATGTTTGCAGAAATTTCTGGAAATAATAGTTTTGCAAATATAAAAGAGGTTCCGTTTGCAACAGCTTTACCGGCATTTATTACTTCTGAGTTAAAAACAGCGTTTCAAATAGGGTTTTTAATCTATTTACCTTTCTTAGTTATAGATATGGTTGTTGCATCTGTTTTAATGTCATTAGGAATGATGATGTTATCACCAATGCTTATAGCTCTACCTTTTAAATTACTTCTTTTTGTTTTAGTTGATGGATGGGGAATGACTGTTGGATCTTTAATTAGTACTTTTAATGTAGGATAAATAGATGATTTTTGATGAAAATGTAGAAATGTTACAATTAGCTTTTTGGAAAATAATTTTGATTGCAGGACCATTTTTAGGGGTAGCGCTAGCAGTTGGTCTTGGAATAGGAATAATTCAGGCAGCATCCTCTATTAATGAAATGACACTAAGTTTTGTTCCAAAATTAGTAATTGTGATTGCAGCAATGGCATTACTTGCTCACTTAACTTTGCTTGGATTGACAGATTATTTTGCTTTTATATTTGATAGAATTTCTAGCATAAATTGATTGTTAATAATGCTTGCTTTACCAGGAAATTTTTTTGAAGCTCTACCAGGAATTAATTTGCAGATATTAAGCCAAGTTATGGCTCCTTTTATGTTAGCTACATTAAGAATATCATCTTTTTTAATTTCTTCTCCTATATTTGCAATTAGAGGTCTTCCTTTACAAGTAAGAATAGTCATGTCTATTTGCATTTCACTTGCTGTCGCATCTACTGTTAGTATCCCAGACATAGGAGAAATTGTTGGCGCACAACTAGCTATTATAGCATTTAGTGAAATTGCAATAGGTTTAGTTGCAGGCCTTATTTTATATATTATGTTTTCTGCTGCTGCCTTAGCTGGTGAGAAAATGGCAGCTACTGGAGGACTTGGTTTTGCGAGTCTTTTAGATCCGGAAACGGGGGCGCAATCACCTGTTTTGGCGCAATTATTATCCCTTTTCATTTTGGTGGCTTTTATTTCATTAGATGGACACTTAATTGTTTTAAGAACCATATTACAAAGTTATTATATTTTGCCTATAGGTGGGAGGCTTCATTTTGATGAATTAATTGAAACAGGCATTAGTGCGGGCTCTTTGATGTTTAGATTTGCTGCTCTAATTATGCTTCCTGTGGTAGTAGGTCTAACACTAATCAATGTATTAATTGGTGTAATTACACGCTCTGCTCCTACGCTAAATTTGTTTTCATTTGGTTTTCCAATAACTCTTATGGGATCCTTTTTTATATTATATATATCTGCAGATCATATTGCCTATTCGTTTGCAAATTTAATAGATGTTGCTTCAGGTCTTCTTATAGATCTTTTTGAAAGTATTTCTGATGGCTGAAGAGAATCAAGGAGGTGATGGTCAGGAAAAAACCCAAGAACCTACTCAGAGAAGACTTGAAAAAGCTGCAGAAGAAGGTCGGCTTCTTACTTCTAAAGATATGTTTGTATTAACAACTCTTTCAGGTCTATTATTGTTAATGTTTGCTGTTCCAAATGTTACCCCTTATGTATTAGGGTATTGGGGAGGCATGTTTTCAAGTATAGAGGGTATTAAAGTAGGTCAATCCCCTTTAGAACCGCTTTATAGTGCTATGAAAAATGTATTAATTTTTACCATATTAATGGGGCTTCCTATTATGGTAATTACCATAATTACCCAACTAGCAGTAGGGGGAATACACTTTGCTCCTAAGTCATTTTCATTTAAAGGAAATAAAATAAATCCAATATCTGGACTAAAGAAAATTTTTTCTATTAAGGGTCTGGTTGAACTTGGAAAAGCGATAATGAAAGTTTCATTTTTAGGTTCTATTGGTGCTTTTGTTTTATATAATATAAGTGCTGGTATTTCTAGTACTCCAAGCAGAAATTTAGATCAAGCATTAGTTGGAGTAAGTGGTTATTTCCCTTTATTACTTGGTTCGCTATTAGTAGGTCTCACTTTGATTGCAATAGTAGATTATGTGTGGCAAAGACACTCTCATACAAAATCGTTAAAAATGAGTCATCAAGATCTTAAAGATGAATTTAAACAAACGGAAGGATCTCCAGAGGTTCGGGCTAGAATTAGAAGATTACAAATGGAAACAGTGCAGAGATCTGCTGCCCAAGCAGCGGCTGTAGATAATGTAGACCAGGCTTCAGCAGTCTTTGTTAACCCAAGCCATTTTGCCGTTGCTTTGAAATATGAAGTGGGTACTGAGGGTGCTCCTATAGTTTTAGCAATGGGAAGAGGTATCATTGCAGAAAGAATAATAGATAAGGCGGATAAAGCTAAAATAACAATATTTAGGAGCCCTATGCTTACTAGGGCTTTATATTATACTTCAGAGATCGGTTCTGAAATTTCTGAAAAACTTTATACAGCGGTAGCAATTGCGTTAGCATATATATATAAAATTGAGAAAGGTGAATCACTGGAAGAACCTTCTATAAGCGTTCCTGAGGATCTACATTTTGATGAAAATGGGAAAGTAGTAAAAAATGATTAAAAGAAGATCTGTAGGACAGTTAATTATTACTATTGCTTTTATTTATTCTGCGCTATTATGTTATTTCGAATCTATGGAAAGATATGAAAATAACGAATTTAAACTTGCCATATTTTTTGGAATCGCTTGTTTTTCAGCTATAGCAGGTGCACTACGTTATCAAATTGCAGATATTATACATTTAATTCGTAGGTTAATATGAGTAAAGTGAATAATTGTATGGGGTGTACGTATTTTTTTATCACGCATCGAGTGGAGCGACCGTATGGATGTAAGGCTTTTAACTTTATTTCTAAAAACATACCTTACAGAGATGTATTAAACTCATCTGGCACTAAATGTGCATATCGTAAAGTTAGAAATCCAAAAGTTATGGAAAAAAATTAATAAATTCGGTAATTTGGAGAGATAAATGAGTGAATCGGTGCATGAGGTTCAAGAGAGTATTAAA
>CAYMQD010000279.1:0-3437 GCA_964392475.1 uncultured Alphaproteobacteria bacterium | reverse complement strand
TATAGCAAATACTATACTGTCGAATCCTAATGTTAGGCCGATAGGTTTGGGCGCTAGAGATAGTCTAAGACTAGAGGCAGGATTATGTTTAATGGGTGTAGATCTTAATCAGGACATCTCACCCGTCGAGGCCCGTATAGCATGGACAATTGGAAAAGAATCTAGAAAAAATAAAGGTTTTTATGGATTTAATAGAATTTTAAAAGAAATTGAACACGGACCTTCTAATTTAAGGACAGGTTTTCTTCCAGATAGCAAAATTATTCCAAGAAGTGGGTCTAAAATTTTTCAAGATAGTATGCAGGTTGGCTATGTGACTAGTGGTAGTTTTAGCCCTTCATTGAATAGGCCTATAGCAATGGGATATATAAAATCAAGTATTCGTAGTAGTAAAACTATTAATATTGAAGTAAGAGGAAAACTCATTCCAGCTAATATAACAAAACTTCCTTTTGTTTCTCATAATTATTTTATTGGAGAAAAAAAGTGACAAAAATACTTTATACCAAGGACCATGAATGGATACGTTTGGATGGAGATATTGCTACAGTAGGTATCACTAAATATGCACAAGAACAACTAGGTGATGTAGTTTATATAGATCTTCCAGAAATAGGATTAAATGCAGTTCAAGGTAAAGAGATTGCAATAGTAGAATCAGTTAAAGCTGCTAGTGAAGTATATTCTCCAATTACGGGACAGGTAGTAGAGATAAATAAGCTGCTCGAAGGTTCACCCAATATGGTGAATGATGATGCAGAGGGTGAGGGTTGGTTTTTAAAACTAAAAGTATCAGATATATCCGAATTAGAGATATTTATGGAATCTGAGTCTTATAAGAACTTTATTGTTGAAGGGAGTTAAAAATACATAATGCGTTACCTTCCTCATACATCCTCAGACAGACGTTATATGTTAGATAAAATAGGCATAGATAAAATAGATATTTTATTTGATCAGGTGCCGAAAAAAGCTCGTTTAAAAGGTTTGTTAGAATTACCGAATCATCTTAGTGAGATGGAAGTAGAAAATTATTTTATTTCACTATCTGAAAAGAACTTAGTAGCAGGAAAAGTTCCTTTCTTCTTAGGTGGTGGTGCTTATCGCCATCATATTCCTGCTACGGTCGATTCTCTTATTCAAAGAGGTGAGTTTCTAACTTCGTACACGCCTTATCAACCTGAGATTAGTCAAGGAACATTGCAGTCCTTATTTGAATATCAAACTCAAGTCTCTAGGATAACAGGTATGGAAATTTCAAATGCTTCAATGTATGACGGTTCTACTGCTTGTGCAGAAGCAGCACTAATGGCAGCTCGAATTACTAAACGAAATAAGATTGCCTTGTGTTCAGGGTTGCATCCTCATTGGTCTGAAGTAACAGAAACTTTTTGTTGTACAGCAGGGCATGAAATATATAATGTGGGAGAATTAAATCCAAAAAAGGTGGATATTCAGAGTCTTATATCTAATTTAGATTCAGATACTGCATGTCTTATTTTACAGCTTCCTAATGTATTTGGCTCAATATATAATATAAAGACTATAGCAGACTACTGCAACGATATTGGGGTTTTGTTAGTGGTAGCTATTACAGAAATTGTTTCTTTGGGAGCTATAGAGAGTCCTGGTTTTTTAGGAGCAGATATTGTAGTAGCAGAAGGTCAATCTCTAGGAGTGGGACTAAACTTTGGTGGCCCTTATGTTGGATTATTCGCAACTAAAAAAAAGTATGTTAGACATATGCCAGGAAGGATAGTTGGAGAGACGCTTGACAACAATAATAATAGAGGTTGGGTGCTAACGTTAGCTACACGAGAGCAGCATATAAGAAGGGAAAAAGCTACAAGCAATATATGTACAAATAGTGGTCTTTGTGCGCTAGCTTTTTCCATCCATTTATCATTACTGGGAAGTGCAGGATTTAGAAAACTATCATTACTTAATCATAGAAACGCAATAAAATTGGCGCAAAAATTAGAAAATATTAAGAATGTTAAGGTTATGAATGATCGTTTTTTTAACGAGTTTACTATCCAATTACCAATGTCAGCACAAGAGGTCTGCTTGAATTTAGCTAAGAAGGGGATCCTAGCTGGAATTCCTTTATCTAGATTGTACAAAGATAATAGTTTTATGTCCAATATGATGTTGGTTGCAGTAACTGAAACTGTTACAGATTCGCATATTGATCATTTTATTAAGGTTTTAGAAGAGGAAATTCATTAGAATATGAAACAAAAAAATAAACATTCACAAAACAATTCTTACTCTTCGGAACCTCTAATTTTTGAAATTGGTAAAGAGGGAAGGATAGGGGTTGATATTCCTGATTTACCTGAAATAAAAGATAATTTGCTGGATGTTGAAAGGAAATCGCCAATAGGTTTACCAGACTTATCGGAACCACAAATTGTAAGACACTATACAAAAATTAGTCAATTAAATTATAGTATTGATACATGTTTTTATCCTTTAGGGTCTTGCACTATGAAACATAACCCTAGAGTGAATGAAAAAATAGCAAGACTATCAGGTTTATCAGATATTCATCCGCTGCAACCTATAGAAACTGTTCAGGGTGCACTAGAGGTTATCAATGAACTAGCTAAATGGCTTAAAATATTAACTGGTATGCCATCTATTGCAATGTGGCCAGCTGCTGGTGCACATGGTGAGCTTTGTGGTTTAATGGCTATTAGAGCGGCACATAAGCATAAAGGAAACCAAAGAAAAAAAGTATTAGTTCCTAATTCAGCACATGGAACAAATCCAGCTACTGCAGCATTTTGCGGATACAATATCGAAGAAATAGAAGAAGATTCTTCCGGCAAATTAAATCTTGAATCACTATTATCAAAACTTGATGAAGAAGTAGCTGCTATAATGATTACTAATCCTAATACTTGCGGAGTTTTTGAAAAAGATATGTTAACTATTTCGAAAGCAGTTCATGATGTGGGTGCTTATTTTTACTGTGATGGAGCAAATTTTAATGCAATAGTAGGAAAGGTGCGTCCTGCCGATCTAGGTATAGATGCAATGCATATAAATCTTCATAAAACTTTTTCTACACCACATGGAGGTGGTGGACCAGGAGCTGGACCAACTGTATTATCAGAATCTTTAGCTCCATTTGCCCCGCTTCCTTGGTTAATTAATACCAATGAAGGTTTTGATTTAATTGAGGATAACAATAACATAAATTCTTTTGGTAGAATGAGGGCTTTTCATGGACAGATGGGTATGTTTATAAGAGCTCTGGCCTATTGTATAAGTCATGGTGCGGATGGTCTTAAACAAGTAGCCGAGGATGCAGTTCTTAATGCTAATTATTTATTAAAAAGATTGTCTAATGAATTAAGTCCAGGCTTTGATGGAAACTGTATGCATGAGTGTTTGTTTTCTGATGATTTTCTTAAGGAAACTGATATAAG
>CAYMQD010000278.1:0-15927 GCA_964392475.1 uncultured Alphaproteobacteria bacterium | reverse complement strand
AACTTAATCAAGTTAAAATATTGCCGGAAACTCTGCGAGGAAAAGAAGGCTTTGGATCTACTGGAGACTAAAGCTTATGAATTTTGATTTCACTAATTCACAAATTGAAAGATACAGTCGGCATATAATTCTTTCTGAAGTAGGGGGCATAGGACAAAAAAAACTATTAGATTCTAAGGTATTAATTATAGGAGCAGGTGGGTTAGGATCTCCTTTAGTTCTATATTTAGCTGCCGCTGGTGTAGGAAATATAACTATAATAGATGACGATTACGTGGAACTATCTAATTTACAACGTCAAATAGCTCATGATTCGAATAAAATTGGGCAGAGAAAAGCTGAAAGCGCCGTTAAGCTTGCTTCTGCCATTAATCCTGAAATTACTATTACCCCTATTATTGAAAGGTTTAATCACTCTAACGCACTAGATATAATAAAAAATCATGATATCGTAGCAGATGGAAGTGATAACTTTGAAACTAGATTTCTAACTGCTGATACTTGTTACTTTATGAAAAAGACTCTTGTGTCTGCCGCAATTTTGCGGTTTGAAGGTCAAATAGCTACTTGGAAAGGATACAATCCATCATATCCCTGCTACAGGTGCTTGTTTCCTGATATACCTCCACCAGATACCACACCTACTTGTTCCCAAGCAGGAATATTCGGTGCTCTTGCCGGCACAATTGGAACTATTCAAGCTATGGAGGTTATTAAAGAAATCCTAGAAATAGGTTCACTAACAGGAAAATTACTATTAGTTGATTCTCTTTATACAGAAGTAAAAAAAATTAAAGTAAATATAGACAAAAATTGTAAGCTATGTAGCACAAATCCTAATATTTTAAATTTAGATCACCATGCCAAACAAAAATAATTTATTAAGTTTAATTATATTCGAAGGAGAGTTTTCTAAAGTGCATTATGCGCTTTCTGTCGCGGCTACTTCTGCTGCCGCAGGAAAACAAACAATTTTATTTTTTGCTGGAAATGCCTGTGTATGCTTAACTAAAAACGCTGGATGGAAACAACTGAAGAGCTCAAACAGAAATAAACATTACGTTAAACTAGGTCTTCCTGGTTTTGAAGAAATGCTAAAAGCGTGCATAGAACTCTCTACTCGTTTTATGGTATGTGAAATGGGACTTAGTTTATTAAAAATAGACAAACAGCTATTAAGAAATGATATCAATATTTATGAAGGAGGATTATTTACATTTCTTGAAGATAGTTCTAATGGACAAATAATATTTATATAAATATTTATATAAATATTTATCCAGTCATTTGAGCTATAACTCGGTCTGGCGGCTTGTGTTTATCAAAAAATGAACGAATATTAACTATTACTTTTTCACCCATTTCTATTCTTGCTTCCTTAGTAGCAGAGCCTAAATGTGGTAGCAAAACAGTATTAGGTGCGCTTAACAAAGCGGGCTCTATATTAGGTGCCCTTTCAAATACATCAAGTCCCGCTCCAGCTATTTTTTTTCCCCTCAGAAGGTTAGCTAAAAAAATTTCATCTATTACTTCTCCACGTGAGGTGTTTACAATATATGCATGTTTCTTAATTAATTTTAATCTTTCAGGGGATAATAAGTGATACGTAGATGGAGTTTTAGGACAATTAACTGAAATTATATCAACCCTTGATAACATTTGATCAAGACTATCCCAAAAAGTCGCATTGTAATCTTTTTCCACTGAGTCAGGAAGTTTGTTTCTGTTATGATAATGTACGGAAATTCCAAACCCTTTAGCCCTTCTAGCTACGGCCTGACCTATCCTGCCCATTCCAATAATCCCTAGTCTTTTTCCCCAAATTCTTTGTCCCATCATATGTGTTGGACTCCAACCCTTCCAGCCTCCTGAACGTATTAAACGCTCCCCTTCCACTATTCTTCTTGGGACTGCTAAAATTAATGCCATAACCATATCCGCTGTATCTTCAGTCATCACACCTGGTGTATTTGTAACAATTATTCCCTTTTTATTAGCCGCATCTATATCAATATGATCTACTCCTGCACCAAAATTAGCTATTAACTTAAGTTTTTTATCAAACTTTCTTATAACTTCTGCATTTATAACATCTGTAACCGTAGGAACTAGTACATCCGAATTTTTTGTAGCCAAAATAAGTTCCTTATTTGTTAAGGGTATATCTTTTTCGTTTATATTAGTTCTAAATAACTCCATCATTCTTACCTCCACCTGTTCAGGTAATTTTCTTGTTACTAAAACCAATGGTTTGCTTTTCAACATTATTGCCACCAAATTAAAATTTTTATGTTACAATTCTTCTGTATCTAAATATATCAATTAAAATATAAAAAAACTTAAGTATTTGCCTTGTTTTACTTTCTATTAAAAAAAAATATAATACTGTTACTTAAAATAATAATTTTTTATATTTGTTATTTTAATATTAATATTTCTAAATCTGAAGAAAATACAGTTTTAAGATACGCAAGTATTAAAGCAGATGAGGCTAATTTACGAGTCGGTCCTGGACAAAGATACCCTATAGATTGGGTGTTGCGAAGAAAAAACTTACCTGTAGCTATTATTGATGAAATGGATAATTTTAGGAAAATTGAACTTTATGATGGCACTATTGGTTGGCTACATCAGTCACTTTTATCAAATAAAAAAACAGGAATAATTTTAAGTGAAACTAATATCAAGGACCTTAAGGGTAAAAACAAAGCAAAGCTCTTGAAGGGTGTTATAGTAAATATTAAAAAATGCAGATTGTTAGAGAATAAACATTGGTGCAAAGTAGAAGTAAACAGTGTATCTGGTTTAGTTTCAAAAAATAAAATTTGGGGAACTAAATAATTATCCTTATTTTAAAGAAAAGTCTGATGCAAGTGCTAAACAAGTCATTTTGTCAATTATTGCACTGTGACCATAGCATTTATGCTTGATGCTTATTGAAATCTCTACATCACTGTCACTAAATAATTTAATTAATTTGTCATCAAAGGAAAAATGTATAAATTGAACAGAAGAAGCCTTTCCATTTGCATTAGTTCTATCTAAATCTGCTTCAGCAACACCCCTCACTTCTACTTCATTAATATTAAAATATACTTCTTCTTCAATACCACCTAATGTAGACAATATTTTTTCTCTCATGGCAGGCTTATCAATTTCTACCATTAAAGTAGCTATGAGTTCCTTTCCATTTGGAATTAGAGAATTATAGGCCTCTAACTCATCCTTAACTTGTTCTATACCTCCTTTTTCAATAAACAACATTTCCTGAATTTGATACCACATAGTCGCTCTATTTTCAAAATACATGGATATATATGGCCCAATATCTAACCTTCTATAACGTTTTATATTAATTATCTCTTTACGTTTTTCCTTACGTATTTTTTTATATTCATCCATAGGTAAAATATCTTTACTATTTAGCCTATAATGATTAACTGCTTTCATGTGTTTTCCTTTTTTTCATTTAATATACCGTATGATAGAGCCAAAAGTTCTATTGGATGATAAACTTTTAAATCTCGTTTATCTGATTCTAAAATGGAAAATATATCCTCTATATGTAATGCAGCCAGTGGGCAAGTTGATGCAATATAATTACTATCTTCTTTTTTGAGTGCCCGAACAAGAGGTTTTCCTAGTTTCAGAGCAATACTATGCCATTTTCTTTTTATGCCCCAAATGCCTCCATGTCCAGAGCATTTTAATACTGTGTCCACTTTAGATTGAGGTATTAAATTTAACATTTTTGATGAATTTGAACCAATGTTTTGAGCTCGACTATGGCATGCGAGATGTAGTGAAATATTTTTATTTATTGGATTAAGATCATTTTTCAAACTCTTATTCTTATCAAGATCCATAATATATTCATCTATGTCTTTAATTTTAATAGACAGCTCTTTTATCTTAGAATCTTCTGGTAGAAGAAGAGGCCAGTGTGTTTTCATCATAAGAGCACAAGAAGGAATTGGACTAACAATATCATAACCTTGATCTATATATGTTTTAAAAACGCTGGCTATTCTGATAGCTTTTTGTTTTACTTCTTCTAAATTTCCCAGCTCTAAAGTAGGCATTCCACAACACTCCGGATAAACTATTTTCACATTGATTCCATTATGCTTTAGTACATTAACTGTAGCATCACCTATATTTGTGTTTTGATAATTAGCATAGCAACCTGAATATAAAACAACTTTCTTATCCGTTTCTTTTATAACCTCCTTAAATTCCAATGATTCTTCTGGATATCTCTGTAATAACGTTTTCTTAGAATATTTAGGAAGTGATGCTTTTTTGTCAATATTAAGAAATATTTCTATAATTTTTCTGGTAAAAATATTGCTTTTATTCATTATCCAATTAAGAGCTTTAACAAAAAATTGAGCAAATTTAGCATTTCTATCTATTTTTGTTAGCTCATTGGATACACGTGAGTGATTGTCTTCTTTAAAATCTATTGCTCTAGACCTTAATATAAGAGAAGGTATATCGATTGAAAATTCATGAGGAGGAACATATGGACAAGTTACCATAAAACACATGTCACAAAGGGTGCATGCATCAGTAACTTCTATAAAGTCTGAACTTTGAACAGTATCAAGCTCCATACTTGAGGAATTATCAATTAAATCAAATAATCTTGGGAAACTATCACATAAATTAAAACAGCGCCTACAACTATGACAAACGTCAAATTGTCTACGCATTTCTTTATCAACTGAATCTTTATCCCAAAAATCAGGAGTTGATGTGTCTAGGGGTTCGCGCTTAGGCGCTCTTAGCCCGCCTTCTTCTGAAGAATTAATTTCCATTCTCTCTGTTTCACTAGCTAGGACAAAGCTAGCTATAAATAACTTGATAAAGTTTTCAATAGCCCTTGTAATTAAGAACTAAGAAATAACTAATCCTCCAAAGTATCTAATGCTTTTTGGAAGCGACCAGCATGACTTCTTTCAGCTTTTGCTAACGTTTCAAACCAATCTGCTATTTCATCAAATCCCTCTTCTCTAGCAGTTCTTGCCATACCCGGATACATATCAGTATATTCATGTGTTTCTCCAGCAACTGCAGCTTTCAGATTATTTTGGGTTGATCCTATAGGCTCACCAGTAGCCGGATCTCCAACTTCTGCCAAGAATTCTAAGTGCCCAAACGCATGCCCGGTCTCTCCTTCTGCAGTAGAACGAAAAACTGCTGCTGCGTCATTATACCCTTCTACGTCAGCCTTAGAAGCAAAATACAAATATCTCCTATTAGCCTGAGATTCTCCAGCAAAAGCTGCCTTTAGGTTTTCTACTGTCTTGCTATTCACAAGTGACATTTAATTCTCCATATTTAGTTTGCTATCTTAATATTATATATTGATAATAAATTAAATAAGTATTCAATATACTTATGTCAAGTAGTTTAGAATAATTTCAAACTAAATTTAAGTATGTTTATTTATCATACTTACTCTTAATTCTTTTGATCCAACCTAATAATTATATCTATACCGCTTACTTCTTTGTTTTTAGGAAGAAATGGTATTTTCTTTAGTTTTATAGATTCTGGATCAATATCAATCAGTTTATTTTCTTTCTCTATATAAAAATGATGATGTGGCTTAGTATTAGTATCATAAAAACGATTCTCAGAATCTATTACAACCTCTTTTATTAATCCTTTATTTTTAAATTTTTTAAGAGAATTATATATAGTTCCAGCAGCCATTTTTAAACCTTTTTGTGATGACTTCTGAAATATATCATTTACAGAAAAGTGTGACTCTTTCTCACGGGCAAGTATAGCTACTAAAAAAACTCTTTGCCTAGTTGGTCTTATACTATTTAAACGCAAAAAAGACTCTATTATGCTAGTGTTTATTTTTTGATATTTATTGAAATATTTTTCAAAACTAATCATTAAAAAGCCTAACAAGTAAAATCATGCCCCACTCAATATACGATCTACTAACTGCTTTACGCTAGGCACAAAACCATTTGAATAAAAAGGATCTTTTGAAAACCTCCAAGCATTATGTCCTGCAAACATGAGCTGATTTTCTGTTCCTTTATCATGTACAATATCTTGAAGCGTCTTTTGTATACAAAAGCTTCTAGGGTCTACCTTTTTGCCTGTTGTATGTTTTTCATTATCGGCCCAATTAGAAAATTTACACTGGCTCAAACAACCCATACAATCAATTTGATCCTTTCTTATTTCTCCTGCCTTACTGTCACTGACAAAAATCATTGTATTATCGGGGGTTTTTAAACCTTCTGTAAAACCCTCACTAACCCAAGAGTTTATTTTAGATTTATCTTGAGTAGAAACAAAAATAGTTTTCTTGTTTTTTCCTATAATTAGTTTTTCTATCAAATTCCTTTCATCACATTTTTCATTAGAAAAAGAAACTTGTCGGTCAGATCTAGATTCAAGCTCTTTAATAAAATTGTTTTTGACTGCTGAAGCATAAAAGCCAGTAGGACTAAATCGATGTAAAAAAACATCACCTTTGTTTATAGAAAGTAATTTTTTTTTCCATGCAGAAGGTATAGGGCTTTCTCTTGTCAAAAGAGGTCTGGTCCCAAACTGGAAAGCCACAGAACCTAAATCAGGGTTTGCTATGCAATCCTCCCATTCATCTAACCTCCATACTCCACCTGCAATTATTATGGGAATGGTTTTTGCCAAGCCGACTTCAGACATCAAACTTCTAAGCTCACGAAGTCGAGGCAAAGCTTTTTGAGGTTTAGCTGGATCTTCACTGTTAGATAAGCCATTATGTCCGCCAGCCAACCAAGGATCCTCATAAACAACCCCGCCAAGGTTATCAGTAAATTTATGATATGCCCTTTTAAATAAGATTTTAAATGCTCTAGCAGACGATACTATAGGATAATAGAAAACCCCAAATTTTGCAGTCATTTCAGCTAACTTATAAGGCATCCCTGCTCCGCAAGTAACACCATGAACCATTCCTTTAGTTCTATTAAGTATGCCTTCCAGAACTCTCTGAGCTCCTCCCATTTCCCATAAAATATTAATATTAAGAAGACCTTTTCCCCCTGCAATCTCATGTGCAATTTTAGCTTGCGTAACTCCTCCTTCTATTCCAAACCTGATTAACTCTTCATGCCTTTGTGTTCGTGTTTTACCTTTATATATTTGAGGTATAATCTCACCTCTATTATCATATGAATCTGCGTTTACAGCAGAAACAGTACCTAGTCCCCCAGCTGCGGCCCATGCCCCTGAAGACTTTCCACTAGTAGCCGATACACCTTTTCCCCCTTCCACTAGTGGTAAAATACTTTTACCAGCAATTTCAATAATATCTAACAATCACAATATACCTTTTTAAACTTGTTAAAATATAAAATATTAATTTAAGATTTCCTTTTTTCGTTTGTCAAATCTTCACCTGTATCTTGATTAACTACTTTCATACTTAGTCTTACTTTTCCTCTGTTATCAAAATTTATAACTTTTACTTTAACATTATCTCCTTCATTAACCACATCAGTCACTCTTTCAACTCTTTCATCAGACAATGCGCTAATATGAACCAAGCCATCTCTTTTACCAAAAAAATTAACAAAAGCACCGAAGTCTACTACTTTTACAACTTTACCTGGATATATTTTTCCTACTTCCGGCTCTGCGACTATATTATTTATTTGCTCAAAGGCATTATCTATCGCCTCTTGAGAATTTGAAGAAATTTTTATTGAACCATCATCTTCTATATCTACTTTGCTACCAGAAGTTTCACAAATTTCTCTTATAACCTTTCCTCCTGATCCAATTACTTCCCTAATTTTATCAACGGGGATAGAAAGCTTTTTAATTTTAGGTGCGTGAACACTCAATTCTTTTCTTTCATTTTTAATTACTTTAGACATCTCATCTAAAATATGCAGTCTTCCCTCACGCGCCTGTGATAAAGCTTCTTCCATAATTTTTTTTGTAATAGATGTAATTTTTATATCCATTTGCAGCGAAGTAATACCCTTTTTTGTACCTGCAACTTTAAAATCCATATCGCCAAGATGGTCTTCATCTCCTAAAATATCAGATAGGACAGCAAATTTACTTTTTTCCTTTATTAAACCCATAGCAATACCTGCAACTGGTTTACTTAAGGGAACACCTGCATCCATTAAAGCCAAAGAACTACCACATACTGTAGCCATGGACGACGAACCATTTGATTCTGTTATTTCAGATACAACTCTTATAGAATATGGGAAATCTTCTTTATCTGGTAAAATTGGATGCACAGCACGCCATGCTAATTTTCCATGGCCAATCTCTCGCCTTCCAGTAAAACCATATCTTCCCGCCTCACCTACTGAATAAGGAGGAAAATTATAATGCAACATAAATCTTTCCCTATATTCCCCGTCTAATGCATCTACAATTTGTTCATCCTGCCCAGTTCCCAAGGTTACAGCTACCAAGGCTTGCGTTTCCCCCCTTGTAAAAACGGCTGAACCATGAGTTCTTTTAAGAACACTGACTTCAGATTGAATTGGCCTAACAGTTTTTAAATCTCTACCGTCAATTCTTTTTCCAGACTTTAATATACTCCCTCTAACAATATCTTTTTCACATTTTTTAAATTCTTCTAAAGCCATTTTCAAAGGAATTTCATTTTCTTCTGCCTTTAAAGTTATACTTTCCCTTATAGTAGCAAGCTTTAATTGTCTCGTTTGCTTCGTAGTTTCTTTATAAGCTTTTTCAAGTTCAGATCTAGCATTTTTTTCTATCAAATCCTTTGCCTTAGTATTGTCTTTTTTTACTGGTAATTCCCAAGGCTCGTTGGCTATTTCTTCGGCCAAATCAATAATAATTTCTATTATTTTTTGTTGCTCTTTGTGACCAAACATCACAGCCTCTAGCATGTTCTTTTCTGTAAGTTCATGTGCTTCTGATTCTACCATTAGGATGCCATCCCTCGTTCCAGAAACAACTAAATCTAATGTACTGTTTTCAAGTTGTTCAGGGATAGGATTTAAAATTAATTTTTTATCCACCATACCTACTCTAGCAGCTCCAATTGGCCCATAAAATGGAATTCCTGAAAGAGTAATAGCAGCAGATGTTCCTATTATAGCAGGAATATCCGGATCATTTTCCAAGTCATGACTTAAAACATTACAAATAACTTGCACTTCGTTATAAAAGCAATCTGGAAATATTGGACGTATCGGTCTATCAATCAATCTTGAAACTAATGTCTCCTTCTCTGTAGGTCTTCCTTCTCTTTTAAAAAATCCACCAGGAATCTTGCCTGCTGCATATGCCTTTTCAGTATAATTTACCGTCAGGGGGAAAAAATCTATATCTTCTCTAATATTTTTTGCTCCTACCACCGTACATAAGACTTGCGTTTCTCCATAGGTCACTACTACAGCCCCATCTGCCTGACGGGCTATTCCACCTGTCTCTATTTTTAGAGGGCGCCCTCCCCAATCTATTGTTCTACTTCTTTTATCAAACATTTAATATCTTCCCTTTTATCTCATTTTCTCATTTCATAACCAAAATATTAAGCTTTTAATATTCCCGTATACCATACTACACCACATCTAATTATCTAAAAAGGTGGCGTTTATTTATACTTTATTAATTACCTTCTCAATCCTAAGCGTTTAATTATTTGTTCATAACGTTCTAAACTTCCCTTTTTTAAATAGTTTAGCAACCTTCTACGTCTGTTAACCAACATTAACAAACCTCTTCTAGAATGATTGTCCTTTTTATGTATTTTAAAATGCTCTGTTAGATTGTTTATCCGCTCCGAAAGCACTGCAACTTGAACTTCAGGAGACCCAGTATCTCCTTCTTTTATGGCATAATCTTTAATTATTTCACTTTTCTTCTCAGCATGAATCGACATCTAATCTCCTTTTCTACCTTCAAATTAAAATTTAAAAACTCTCTTAGGAAAAACCTTACCTTCTTTTGCATCACAAATCGCAACAAGCTTACCATCAAGTTTTACTATTAGTTCTCCATTCAACATTTTCAGTTCATTTTTAAGCCCTATTGATTGCCCATACATCAGCTTCTTGGCTTCCTCTTGGTTAGAATTATAAGCTGGGATGTCGTCCAGCACTTCTTCTAAAGGTCTTAAAAAATTATTCAAAACCCCTTTATCACTTGCAATGGATAATTCTGCAAGAGAAATCGATTCTTTTTCTAAAAATGGACCAACTTGCAGGCGTCTTAAAGAAGTTACATGGCCTGCTGTATTTAGCTTTTTTGCTAAATCTCTTACTAAAGCTCTAACATAAACCCCTTTACCACAGGACATTTCAAAAACTGCAAAATCTTTGTTTAAAATATTATTTAAAGATAAATCAAATATTTCTACTTTCCTATGTGATAAATTTATTTCTTTATTATATTTTCTAATCCAGTCACTAGATCGCCTACCATCTACTTTTATTGCTGAATAAGTAGGAGGCCTTTGATTTATAATACCTATAAATTCAGGAATTAAATTAAGTATACTTTTTTCATTTGGCCTGACTTCGCTTGAAAAAATTATGTCACCTTCAATATCGTCAGTTGATCTTGATTCACCCCACCTTACAGTAAATATATATTTTTTTTTCCCTTCCATAGCGTAAGAAATTGTCTTCGTTGCCTCACCCATAGCAATTGGCAATACACCCGTAGCTAAACGGTCCAATGTTCCTGAATGACCTGCCTTACAATAGCCAAATAAAGATTTTACTTTTTCCAATTCTCTTGCTGATGAAATCTGATAACTTTTATCTAATACAAGCCAACCATTATAATTATTTTCTAAGTCCATAAATTTAATCTTTATTAGATTCCATAGACATTAAACGACCAATTTCCGAGGCATATTCAAAACTATTATCTGCAAAAAACTTAAGCTTTGGCGTGTATTTAAGTTTTATATTTCTTGCCACTTCTTTTGTTAAACGACCTGAAACAGAATTTAACAATTCAGCTAGTGCAATGCTATCATTACCTAATGCTGCTACAAAAACTTTCGCAAAACGCAAATCTTTGGACGGCCTAACTTCTGTAATTGTTATAGGTAATCCATCTATCTCCGAGATATGGTGTGAACTAGTCAAAAGTATTTTAGATAGTTCAAATCTCACGGCTTCCCCGATTCTCAAAGATCTATGGCTATTTCCTTCGGCTTGATAAGATCTTCCCATAAAATATCAAACATCATCTATTGAACGTGCATGCTCCTCAACTGAGAAACACTCTAATACATCACCAACTTTCAAATCATTATAATCCCTAACGGATATTCCACATTCCATTCCTTCCGAAATCTCTTTTACTTCTTGCTTGTGGTGTTTCAAGTTAGACAATTCTCCAGAATGAATAACCACATTGTCCCGCAACAAACGAACCCCACAATCCCTTTTAACAGACCCTTCACTAACCTCACATCCTGCAACCGTACCAAGCTTACCAATTTTAAATATCTGCTTTACGTTAGCATAACCTAAAAAAACTTCTTTTTTATGTGGAGACAAAAGACCTGATAGTAAAGATTTAATATCATCTAATAGCTCGTAAATAATCTCAAAAAATCTTATATCTACATTTCTTTGTTTTGCTAAGCTTCTTGCAGGCGCGTCTGGCCTAACACTAAAACCTAGTACTATAGCCTGGTTTGCTGACGCCAAAGTAATATCAGATTCGGTTATTCCTCCTATCCCAGATAGTAAAATATGAGTTTTAATCTCATTATTTGATAATTTATCAAGACTTGTAGTAATGGCCTCAAGAGAGCCACTGACATCTGCTTTTAAAATTAAAGGCAAAACTATTTGTTCCCCATCTTTTAATCGATCAAGCATAGTTTCCATGGAGATATTTCCTGAAACCGCTGCCTTCTTATCTTTGGCAAGCGCCTTACGATATTCACATACTTCTCTAGCTCTAGCTTCATTTTCTACTACTACAAACTCATCTCCTGCTACAGGTGTCTCATTAATACCTAATATTTCTACTGGTTGTGAAGGCAAAACAGAATTAAGCTTATCACCTTTATCACCTATCATAGCTCTTATTCGACCCCATTCAGCCCCCGCCACTATTATATCTCCGGTTTTAAGTGTCCCAGTTTGAACTATAACAGAAACTACTATACCACGGCCTTTTTCTCTTTTAGATTCTACTATAACCCCTTCTGCGCTCATGTTAGGGTTTGCCTTTAACTCAAGAATTTCTGATTGCAAAAGTATGCTTTCAATTAACAAATCTAAGTTTGTTCCTTCCTTAGCCGAAATTTCAACAGAAACAGTTTCGCCACCCATATCTTCTACTATCACATTATGTTGCAGTAATTCTTGTTTAATTTTTGAAGGATTAGAAGAATCTAAATCAATTTTATTGATTGCAAGTATAATAGGAACATTTGCTGCTTGCGCATGTTTGATTGCCTCTATAGTTTGAGGCATCACACCATCATTTGCAGCCACAACCAGAACAACAATATCTGTAACTTTAGCTCCCCTTGCTCTCATACTTGTAAAAGCTTCGTGTCCAGGGGTATCTATAAAGGTAATTAACTGATTGGAAGTATTTGACACTTGATATGCTCCAATATGTTGTGTAATACCTCCTGACTCCTTTGCAGCAACGCTTTCTTTACGAAGCTTATCTAAAAGAGATGTCTTTCCGTGATCAACATGTCCCATAATTGTTACAATAGGCGGTCTTATCTGGGAATTTTTACCATCCTCTATAGATTTTTTTAGTCCTATCTCAACATCTGCAGCAGATACTCTTCTCACAGTATGACCAAACTCTAAAACAACAAGTTCTGCAGTATCTGCATCTATTGTTTGCATAGCAGTTGTAGTAACCTCATTATTCATCAATACTTTTATTACATCTGCAGATCTAACGGCCATCCTATTAGCTAATTCTTGTACCGTTATAGTATCTGGAACAATTACTTCTCTCACGGTTTTCTTGCTTGATTCCCCTCCTCCTCCTGCAGGTTTTTTAGATTCATTTCTTATTTTTTCTCTAGCTCTACGTACTGATGCCAAACTCCTCTGTCTTTCATTGTCATCTAATGCTTGCTGAAGAGTAATTTTTCCACCCCTCCTTCTAAAAGATCTCCCATCATCTAAGGAAAGCTGTTTTTTAAGATCCGCCCTTCCTCTTTTTCCTCCCCCTTTCCTGGGGAATCATCAGATTCTAGTTCTTTTATTGATTCTCTCTGTGTAGAAGTCTTGTGATGGGGTGAGTTTTTGGAAGCTGTTGATTTTTCATTTGAAACTTTTTCTTCTATATTATTAGTGTTTTTTTCTCTAGCACTGTTAAAAGAAGTAGAGTCATTATTATTAGATTTATCTGAATTTAGAGAACTTTCTACAGAATGAGATTCTTTTTTTCCTTTATCACCTATAAGTAACGAGCCATTTTCTTGTTTATTTTTTTCTATAGTTGTTTTTGTTACATCTTCTAAAGATTCATTAGCTTCTTCTAGTTCTTGGCTAGGGCTACTTTCTTTTTTAACCTCTTCTTCAATATTTTTTGCCTGTTCTTGCGCTAGTTCTAGCGCTCTTTTACGTGTTTCTTTTTCTTGTTGGGATAAATTATTAGTATTATCTATAGCCTTTTCTTTTTCTTTTTTTTCTACAATATTTTCCTGAACATCTTCTTTTTCTTCTAAAGTCTTAAAGATGGAAGTTTCTTCTACCTCGGTCATAGACCCAGCCTTACCTCGCTGAAAGGTTCTAGTTTTTTTCACCTCTACTGCAACAGACTTACTTCTTCCATGACTAAAAGATTGCTTTACAATTCCGCTTTCGACTCTTTTTTTAAGCTCAAGCTTACCTGGTCGCGATAGACTTAAACTCTTTTTAGACTCTATCTCTTTATCATTTTTTTCTTTACTCATACAACTTGCTCCGCTTCTGGAACCATATTTTTCTTCCTCAGAGATTTTAAAAGATATAAACAACTTATCAGTTTCTTAGATAACTTATCATCCTTCCCAAACCCTATATAAACACAATTATATAATTCTAGCAATTTTTCAATTTCTGATTTATATAATATTTTTAGAACTTTTATACCTTTTCGCAAAGCAAGAATTTCCATTTTTTCCGTTATTTTTTTTGAGCCATCTATAGCTATCAAAACCTTATGTATCTTATTGTTTAAAATTTTTAAATAAACCTTTTCATAGCCAAAATATATTGAACCTGTTTTTTTTATTATACCAAATGTTTCTTTGGCATTTTTATACAAAACATTCTCTATATGCCCCTCAAAATCATTACTTATTTCAATTTTACCATCAAAGGCTTTATAGAAAATTTCATTATTTCTAACATCTAATAAAAACTTTTGATCTACTAAACACCAGTAACCCTTTATAGGTAAACAACCACTTATGTCTGGAAACAATTTTCCATCTACACACACAAATCTCAAAAAACTATTAGCTTTAGCTCTACGTCCAGTAAGAAAGCATGTCTTAACTACCTCATTTTTATTTTTAATAACATTATGGGAAAACATTTATGGATCCATTACTTTATAACACTTAAGTCTTAACAAAAACACATAAAAAATAATGTGTAGATTATCTACGCTCTTAAGTTTTTGTTATTCCTTTTCAAACCAGTGAGCTCTTGCTGCCATAATTATTTTATTTATATCGTCTTCAGAAATTTCATTTTTTCCGATTATTTCTTTTAACTCATCTGAAGACAAGTCAGCTAGATCATCACGAGATTTTATATTTTCTTTTCCAAGTTCTACCAACATTTTCGGTCCCAGGCCTGCTATCTCTGCAATTTCATCAGAAACCCCCAATTTTTTTCGCTCTTCTTCGAATCGTTCATCCCTTTCAGAAATAAAAGTAGTAGCCCTGCTTCTAAGCTCTTCAGCCAAATTTGCATCAAATCCTTCTATCTCTGATAATTCTTCCAAAGGAACAAATGCAACTGCTTCTACAGTTGTAAATCCTTCAGTTACTAAAAGATGAGCTATTACCTCATCAATAACCAGTGCCTCTATAAGATCTTTAGAATCTTGTTTAAATTCTTCAACACGTCTTTCAGACTCTGCTCCTTCCGTCAAGATATCTATATCCCATCCAGAAAGTTGTGATGCAAGCCTTACATTTTGGCCTCTTCTTCCTATAGCCAAACTTAGTTGATTGTCAGGCACTACCACTTCTACCCTATGTGCCTCTTCATCTATTACTACCTTCGTAACTTCAGCAGGCGCTAGCGCGTTTACTATAAATGTAGCTTTATCAGAAGACCAAGGTATTATATCTATTTTTTCTCCTTGTAACTCATTCACTACCGCTTGAACCCTACTACCCCTCATTCCAACGCATGCCCCTACTGGATCAATAGTATTGTCACTAGATATAACCGCTATTTTTGCTCTGCTTCCTGGATCTCTTGCCACTGCGTTTATTTCTATAATTCCGTCATAAACTTCAGGAACCTCTTGAGAAAAAAGAGAAGACATAAATTCATTACATGCTCGTGAAACAAATATTTGTGGCCCTCTCACTTCTCTCTTAACATCCATTATATAGGCCCTAATTCTATCTCCGCTTCTAAAGCTTTCTCTAGGGATAGTTTCGTCCCGTTTCATATATGCTTCTGCACGACCTAAATCTACAATAACTGTTCCATATTCTAATCTATTCACTAATCCATTAACTATCTCTCCTGCCCTATCTTTATATTCTTCGTATTGCCTCTCTCGTTCTGCATCTCTTACTCGTTGCATGATGACCTGTTTAGCAGTTTGTGCGGCAACTCTGCCTAGATCTATTGGAGGCAAAGTATCATAAAATTTATCTCCAACTTTAGCCTTTGGGTCCCTTTTTAAACCTTCCTCAAGAGTAATTTGCTGAGAGGAATTTTCAATTTCTTCCGCCACTTC